>JACMJD010000255.1 GCA_014380825.1 Phycisphaerae bacterium
TGCCACTGATGGCGTTGGAAGAACGCATCGAGCAGGAACTGCAAAACAACCCGGTTCTCGAGCTTCGCGAAACTGAAGACGACGGCGAAACCAAGCATTCCGAAAACGTCGCCGAAGACCAGCACAAGGAATTTTCCGAAGACGAACAAGCGCTCGTCGTCAAGAACGACGGCGACGGCCACGAGGATTTTGAGCGGCTCGCGAAGATCAGTGAGTTCCTCGAAAACGAAGAGTTCGTCACGAACGGAAACTTCCGCCAGGGCGCGTACGAAGGCGAAGGCGAACGCGATCGCAAGCTCGACGCGATGAACAACACCGCGTCGCGCGGCGAGAATCTCACCGAGCATCTGCTCGATCAGTGGGCGTTCATCGAAGCGCCCAAGGCGATCAAGCTAGCCGGCGAAGCGATCATCAATTACATCGACGGCGAAGGTTACCTCCGCACGCCGCTCGAGCAAATTCAGCAGGATTCGAAGACACCGTTGAAGCTTGAAGACTTGTGCGATGCGCTAACGCTGATTCAAACGCTCGAACCCGCCGGCATCGGGGCACGCGATCTCCGCGAATGCATGCTGCTGCAATTGGCCGTCCTGGAAGAAGACGAAGAAAGCGCCGAGGGTCACGATTTTGATCTCGAGCGCGCGCTCGTCGCCGATCATCTGAAAGATCTGGAGATGAACCGCTATCCGCAGATCAGCAAGAAGCTCGGCGAATCAATCGAAGACATCAACGCCGCCGTCGAGCGCATCGGCCGAAGCGTGCATCCGCACCCAGGCAAGCTGATCAGTCGCGACGACGCCCCGCCGATCACGCCGGACGCGATCATTTATGTCGATGAGGACACCGGCAATCTCGAAATCCAGATGACGCACGACCCAGTTGCCGGCCTGACGATCAGCGGCAAGTGGCGGAAGTATCTCAAAGAGAAAAAGGGCGACAAGACGACCCGCGAATTCCTGAGCAACAACGTCCGAAACGCACGCTGGCTGATCGAATCGATCGAGCAGCGCTCCAGCACGATCCAGCGCGTGATCCGGCAAGTCGTCGACGCCCAGCGCGATTTCTTCGAGAGGGGTCCGGAACATCTCAAGCCGCTGCCGATGATCCAAGTGGCCGATCAACTCGGCATCCACGTCGCGACGGTTTCGCGCGCGGTCAGTGAAAAGTGGATTCAAACCCCGCGCGGCGTGTATCCGCTTCGCCGATTCTTCTCCGGCGGCACCACCAACGCCGAAGGCGAAGACATGAGCTGGGACGCCGTGAAGGAAAAGCTCAAAGTCATCATCGACAACGAAGACAAGAAGAACCCGCTGAACGACGACGAGATCGTCATCAAGCTCTCCGATCAGGGCCTGACCCTTGCCCGACGCACGGTGGCGAAGTATCGAAAGATCCTGAACATCGCAACGGCGCGGCAGCGGAAAGAATTCTGATCGGCAAGCAGGTTCGCGCGTGCAACGGCGGGCTTGCCGCTTCAGCGGCAAGTGATTCGAATCCGGAGCGCGAAATGGCAAAGTCACACTCACCCGGATTCCTGAAGCTCGCCAACGACGCAAAGTCGCGCGTGACCGAGACGAACGTAATGGACGTCAAACATCGCGTCGACCGTGGCGAGCGTTTCAACCTGATCGACGTCCGCGAAGACCACGAGTGGGCCGAAGGACATCTGCCCGGCGCGATCCACCTGAGCCGCGGGGTCATCGAGCGCGACATCGAGAACAAATTCCCCGACCCAACCACCGAGCTGGTCCTGTACTGCGGCGGCGGCTTCCGCTCCGCGCTGGTGGCCGAGAGCCTGCAGAAAATGGGCTACACCAACGTCAAATCGATGGACGGCGGATTCGGTGGCTGGAAAGATGCGGGCCACAACATCGTGCAGGATTGAAATGCTCATCGGATTTCTCCTTGCCGTCTCGCTCGCGCTGCAGACTCATCCGACAACCGTGCCAGCGAAGATCGGTGAGTTCCAAGGCGAGTATCGCTTCCTCTCTAACTTCTACCCCGCCACGGTTGAGTTCGAAGGCATCAACTATCCAACCGTCGAGCACGCGTATCAATCCGCGAAGACGCTGGACATCGCCGAGCGGAAACGCATCGCGGTGTTGGCGACTCCATCGGACGCGAAGCGCGAGGGCCGCAAGCTCAAGCTGCGGGACGATTGGGAGACGGCCAAGTTCGACGTGATGGAGCGATGCGTGCGATACAAGTTCACGCGCGATGCCGACCTTCGTGCCAAGCTGCTGGCCACGGGCTATGCGGTCCTCGAAGAAGGCAACAACTGGGGCGATCAGGTCTGGGGCGTCGTCAACGGCGTGGGCGAGAATCGGTTGGGAAAGATTTTGATGAAACTGCGCGAGGAGTTGCGCGAGAAATAGCGACATACGGGGGGAACGCGATCCTGGCGGCTGCCGCAGGATCTACGCTCGACGAGCCAGCCCCATCATCCTTCTAAGCAACCGAATCTGCCCTGTGTGATACAGATCGTGCGCCGCCGCGCCGAGGATCAAGCGTGTCGTCTTCGCGTCCAATCGCTTCGGATCGATTCCCGCAACTGCGTCTCGCAGCTTCACGTGAATCGTGTGCAGCAGGTTCACATCCTTCTTCCAATTTCGCTCGCTCAATTCCTCCGGCAACATTGGCCAATCGCTGCCTCTTCGTTGGAACGGTTGCGTCCCGATCAGCAGATTCACGACGCGCTGCTTCCAATACGCCGCGTGCAGCACTTGCTGCCAGATGCTCCTACGGCGGGCGACCGACTTCGCCGCTCGTCGCGCATTCACGCCGCGAATCGAGCTTGTTAGATTCGGCCCGTGCCAGGCGGTTTTGTCGAACGCGCAATCGAGGTTCTGCAACAGCACCGCGGCGCGCGGATCGACCCGGTGAGCTGAAGTCTGTTTTCGCTGCATGTTCAAATTCTTCACGGTCCACCTCCCGCAAACAAGCACCGGTATCCCGCGCCGCCATGGATTTCGTGAGGCGGGTTGCCGTCGCGCTCAAAGCGGCCGTCGATAATCGCGGGCGTCGCAGGTATGATTCACGCATGAGCCTGGCCACCTTCAAGATCGCAAAAGGGAGTTCGTGGTCGTGCCCCGGCGGCGGTACGAACAACTGACCAGGGTAGAGCAGGACCAGAAAGACGCGGAGATCGCCCGCAAGGGGCGCGAGGCGTTCCTGGCGGGGAAGCTCAAGACGATTTCGCACGAAGAACTCAAGCGCAAACTCGCGCTGTAAGTCATGAGTTACCGGCTCGTCTACACGCCCGGCGCTCAACGTTCGATTGAGCGGCTGCCGCGCGACATCCAGAAACGCATTCTTAATCGCGCTCAAACCCTCGCCGCCAACCCGCGCCCGCCCTGCACCGTCGATTGATCCGCGTATTAGCCGAATCTCCTGAACCCAATTGGATTGCCATCGCGGGTCGGTGATGCGCGTAGGATGGACGACTCCGCCGCGCGTTAGCACAATACGCGGATGCTCCAACCGCTCATCCTTTCCACCTGGTCCTTCGGTCAACGTTCCAACGCAGCAGGCTGGCCGATTCTCGCGCGCGGCGGAACGAGTCTCGACGCGGTCGAAGCGGTCGGACGATTCGCGGAATCGGATCTGACCAATCCGACCGTCGGCATCGGCGGGCTGCCGGACGCGCTGGGGCGCGTGTCGCTCGATGCATCGATCATGCTGTCGCCTGGCAAGTGTGGTGGAGTCGCGAATGTTCAACGGTTCGGGCATCCGGTTTCGATCGCGCGAATGGTGATGGAGAAAACGCCGCACGTATTGCTCGTTGGCGCGGAGGCGGATGAATTTGCGGCCGAGCACGGGTTTGATCCGGAAGAATTGCTGACGCCCGAATCCAAAGCGCGCTGGGAAAAGTGGCGGAAGGAAAATCCGCAGGGCCGCGGATCGGGACCGATCCGGAATATCGAAGAGTCGAGCATGGGATTGAAAGGTCGCGACGCCGCGCACTTGCAAACCGCGCGAAACGAATCGCACGACACGATCGGCGTGCTGTCGATCGACGCCAGCGGCGTGCTCGCCGGCTGCTGCACGACCAGCGGCATGCCGTTCAAAGTTCCCGGCCGCGTGGGCGATTCGCCCATCATCGGCCACGGCCTGTACGTCGACCCGCAATACGGCGCGGCAACAGCGACGGGTCACGGCGAGCTGGTCATGGGTATATGCGGATCGTTCTTAGCGGTCGAAGCGATGCGCCGCGGCGCGAGTCCGCTCGATGCCGCGATCGAAGTGCTCCAGCGCGTGATGAAGTCTTACGATCTCAGCGCTGAAGACCAGCTTGGGGTGATCGCGCTCAACGCAAAAGGCGAATGGAGCGGCGCGTCGTTGAGAGACGGTTTCAGCATCGCGGTGAAGAGCGGCGCGCGCGATGAGCTGGTCGATTCACCTCGCGTGATGATGAAGGATTGAGTCGAACCCTCCACGGCCGTCCCAGAGCGCAGCGGCGGGCGGCATTCGGCACGCCGTACGTACAGATCACAACGTGACAACCAACCGATAATCGCGGACAATCGACGTGATGTCACATGGGCTACCTACGTCAACCAATCCGTCGCAAAGCGGCGCGCGCCGAGAAGCTCGCGCACTTTGATGCTGCGCGGAACATTGATCCGGCCGATTGGTTGACCGCTGACCTTTCCGTGCTCCCGGCACGTGGCACGTTCCTTCGATTTATCGTGTTCGACCTGGAGTTGGGTTGGACCGGCGTGTTTCAGGGGCGATGGATGATTCGCGAATCCGCTGAATTGCCCGACTCAGTTCAGTCGTGCTATCGGGAAAACCGCAATTGGATGAATCGACATCTGCATTCGCCACGCCACGTGAATCCGGAATCGATCTTCTGGTTCCGTGCAGAAGCCGCCGAGTGCATTGATCGAATCCGCGAGCTGATCGAGCTCTATCGCGTGGCCGGGCACGAGGTGCGAATGCAGGCGACCCGCGATCCGGGATACATCGTGTATCAAGACGAACATCAGATCGCCGCGACCCCGCAGAGACAGCCGCGGCGCGGGCGCGTCACTACCAGCAAGTGTTGACGCGCTGATCACCCTTCGCACAACCGCCGAACTTCGATCACCGATCGGTCCAGCGCCTGCACGACGAGCTTGCCGCGGCGGTTGGACAGGTAGCTCATGCCTGGCCGCACGATCACGTCGCGGGCGTCGCCTTCCTGGGTGATCCAGAGTTGGCCATCGATCGCGCGGATTTGGAGCGATGTGCAGTCGGCGAATGTCGCGACCGCGCCGTTCGCGAGGCGCAGGCGATCGGTTCTCGGGTCAACTTCGCCCGCGAAATCGTTTTGGATCGATTCGATCCCGCCGACGAAATGTTGAGTCGTCTTCATGCCTGAATCATCGCTCGTATTTGTGTTGCAAAACAGATTCACAGCGCGTAAATTGTGACCAGTACAGTTTGGTACGATCGAATTAGAGGAAATGCGATGGCTCAAGCGACTGCCAGCAAAGAGTTTACGCTTTACGAGAAAGTCGTCGATCGAATCGTCGACCTGATCGATCACGGCACCCTGCGGCCCGGGGCGAAGCTGCCTTCAGTGCGGAAGCTCAGCCAGCAGCTCGATGTCAGCATCTCGACGGTGCTTCAGGCTTACCGAATTCTGGAAGATCGCGGAAAGATCTCGGCCAAGCCGCAGTCGGGGTATTACGTGCGGACGGATTCGTGGAAAGCGCCGCCTGAGCCGCGCGGACCACGCACGAAATCGTGCGCATCGTGCGAAGTCAGCATGGGCGAACGCGTGCGGCGCGTGTACGCCGCGATGGCGAACCCGAGCGTCGTTCGACTCGGCGCGGCCGTCGCCGGGTGGGAAATTCTGCCGACACGACAACTCAATCGACTCATGGCCGCCATCGCGCGGCGGGCGCCGTCGCAAAGCAGCAACTACGATCTGCCGCCCGGATGCGAAGCGCTGCGCGTGCAGATCGCGCGGCGCGCGATGGAAGCCGGCTGCGCACTGGCGCCGGACGACATCATCACTACAGTCGGCTCATCCGAAGCGCTCGCGCTATGTCTTCGCACGGTCGCGAGGCCGGGCGATACGATCGCAATCGAATCGCCCACCTTCTACGGCATCCTTCAGACGATCGAACTGCTCGGCATGAAGGCGGTTGAGATCCCGACTCACCCGCGCGAAGGCGTCGACCTGGACGCGCTGGAGAGCGCGATCGATCACGACGACGTTCACGCGTGCCTGTTCATCACCAACTTCAACAACCCGCTGGGCAGTTGCATGCCGGCCGAGTCGAAGCGCCGGCTTGTGCAGATGCTGGCCGAGCGCGAGGTGCCGCTGATCGAGGATGACGTATACGGCGAGCTGCCCTTCGACGACGCGCATGGCCGGCCGAGCACGTGCAAATCATTCGATACGGATGGCAACGTGATGTTGGTGTCGTCATTCAGCAAGACGCTGGCGCCGGGTTTGCGCATCGGTTGGTGCGCGCCGGGACGCTGGCGAGATGAAGTCCTGCGTGCGAAGTTGTTTACAACGCTTGCCACGCCGACGATCCCACAACTCGCGATCGCCGAAATGCTCGCCAACGGCGGCTTCGAGCACCATCTGCGGCGAATGCGAAAAATCTTCCGCGACAACGTTGGCCGGATGACGCAGGCGATCGTCGCACATTTTCCGGCCGAAACGCGCCTCACGCGCCCGGCGGGCGGGTTCGTGCTGTGGGTGGAATTGCCCGAACAAGTGGACGGAATGACGCTGCACGACCGCGCGATCGCCGAGCATATAAGCATCGCCCCGGGCGAAATGTTCTCGCCCACGCCGCACCGGTTTGATCATTTCATCCGGATCAACTGCGGGCAATTGTGGACGGAGAAAACGGAGCGCGCGATCGCGACGCTGGGGAAACTGATCCGCGAAGCGATGTGACATGGCATGGACTTGTGTAGCCCCGCCGCTTGCGGCGGGTCAACCCGCCGCAAGCGGCGGGGCTACACGAATGCGGGGGGGGGCGCGGGACGCGCATGCGACGAAACCGAATGAATCGGATGGAAGACAGATCGTTCAACATCATCATCCGTCGCGGGAACACCGAGGAGCTGATCGATCTCCGGCACGAGATTTTGCGCACCGGCCTGCCGCGCGAGTCGGCGTATTTCAAAGGGGACGATGAACCGACGACAATCCATGTCGTCGCGGCGCTGGACGGCAAGGTCGTCGGCTGCGCGACGATGCTCCAGCGGCGATGGGAGCACCAATCGGCCTGGCAATTACGCGGCATGGCGGTCGCGCCGTCACTGCGCGGCACGGGGATCGGTGGAAAACTGCTGAATGAAATCGAACGCCTGGCGGACGCGCAGGATTTCTCGAATCAATTCTGGGCCAACGCGCGCGTGCCGGCGGTGAAGTTCTATCAAGACCACGGCTGGACGGTCGTCTCCGAAGAATTCATGATCGAACACGCCGGGCCGCACGTGAAAATAAAAAAGCGAATGGAACCGCAGGTGAACACAGATCAACTCAGATAAGAGATTGAGTTTTGGTTTTCCATCTGTGTTAATCTGTGTTCATCTGTGGTTAATTAATCTGGAGCCGAAATGGATCAGTTCCTGCGCGCCGCGATCGACGAAGCGAAACAAGGTCTAGCCGAAGGCGGCCTGCCGATCGGATCGGTGCTGGTGCGTGACGGCCAGATCATCGGCCGCGGCCACAATCGTCGCGTGCAGCATGGCGATCCGATGGCGCACGCCGAGATCGACTGCCTCACCCGCGCCGGCCGACAGCGAACGTACAAAGACACCGTCCTCTACAGCACGCTCATGCCGTGCTTTTTGTGTACCGGCGCGGTGATTCAATTCGGCGTCCCCAAGGTGATCGTCGGCGAATCCGTCAACTTCCCCGGCGGCGAAGGCAAATGGGGAAAATCGCCCGCATTCATGCGCGCGAACGGCGTGGAAGTGATCGACCTGCACGATGAAGAATGCATCGAAATGATGAGCACGTTCATCCGCGAGCACCCGACACTTTGGAATGAAGACATCGGGGTGTGAGCGATTTCGCGCCAAGTTGACCGATCTGATTGAACGTGGATATTGTGGCCAAGACTTCCATGGAACTAAACAAGCTCTACAACTCGGACTGCATCGCGGGGATGGCCAAGATTCCCGCGGGATCGATCGACTTGGCCTTTGCGGATCCACCGTTCAACATTGGCTACAAATACGACGTCTACGAAGACCGCATGGCGGCGGATCAGTATCTCGACTGGACGAGACAGTGGGGCAAAGCGCTGGTCAAAACGCTGAAGCCCACCGGCACGGCGTGGCTTGCGATCGGCGACGATTTCGCGGCTGAGTTGAAGATGATCTTCCAGCGCGAGTTGGGGCTGTGCTGCCGAAGCTGGGTGATCTGGTATTACACGTTTGGCGTGAACTGCAAATACAAGTTCAGCCGCAGCCACACGCATTTGTTTCATTTCGTGAAGAATCCGAAGGAGTTCACGTTCAATCGCGATGCGATTCGCGTCCCGTCCGCGCGGCAGCTCGTGTATGCCGACGCCCGCGCCGATTCGCGCGGGCGAATACCCGACGACACTTGGATACTTCGCCCGCAGGACGCGCCCGACAGCTTCACCGCCGAGGAGGATGTCTGGCACTTCCCGCGCGTCTGCGGAACGTTCAAAGAGCGCGCCGGCTGGCATGGTTGCCAGATGCCCGAGCAACTGCTCGGCCGAATCATCAATGCGTGCTCGAACGCTGGGGAAACGGTGCTTGACCCGTTCGGCGGCAGCGGAACGACGCTGGTGGTTGCCAAGAAGCTGGGGCGAAAGTTCATCGGCTTCGAATTGTCGGACAATTATGCCGCACAAATTCAGGCGCGGCTGAATCGCGCTTCGGCAACCGAACCCCTTGAAAATACGGACGATTCGCCGATGAAAGCGCCGCCTACCGTCGCGGGCAAGCGCCGCGATGAAGCGGGAAAGCGCATCGCAACAGCGACGGGGGCAACGCAGGCGCCGGCCTTGCCTGTCGCGCGCCGAGCGAATGCGTCGCTGACGGATCGCGGCGTCGTCGAGGCGTTTGTCGCATCGCGACACGGCTTCCCGGTCGATCGCATCATCGCCGACCCCGAGCTCAATGAGCAGTTTCTCGCTGCGTGCGTGCGGCTGGGCGTGCCGGGAAAACCGTTCGACTGGAACCATCGATTGATGCACCTGCGCAAAGCGAGCATTCTGAAAGGACTGCCCTGCTCGTCGCGCACGGTGCTGCCGTTCAAGCGCAAAGATTTCTACCGCTGCAAGTTCGCCTGCGAGATCGCCATCCAGCGATTTGAAACCGACTTCAACGTCACGCTTGATCACGTCCTGTGCGACCCAAAACTGGCGAGCCAGTTTGACGAGCTCGTGCTGACGATGCTGCCCGACAAGCCCAGCTCACTGGAAATTCGCTGGTTCGCGCTGCGAATCCGAAAGGCGGCAGACAAGATTTCTCAAGGCGCTTCGAAGCTGAGCAATCGCATCGCGATGCCGCGAGAATTCAAAAGCCCGTTCTCCGTCGAAGCCTCCAGCGTGCCGGCGGCTCCCGGTCTCTATTGGCTGCGCGGTGACGGAAGGAATTTGTATGTCGGCGAAACCGACAACCTTCAGGATCGGTTCGCCGTTCAGTTCGGTCACAAAAAGTTTGATTTCTGGAATACGCCGCTCACGAAGTTGATGCTCACATTCAAGCAGACTGATGTCCCGATCGCGGCCCTGCCGAAACATCAATCGCGATGGATCTCCGAGTGGCAGCCAATTGGCAATTTCGGCAAGCTGGCGGCAACGCGCTGAGCGGCGGCGAGCTGGTATAATCCACGCATGCTTCAGACCATCGTACGGAAGCCGCGGACTGCGGAAGACATCACCCAGGGGGCAAGGCTCGCCAAGATGGACCATCGTGACATTGGGCCGGCGGAAGTCGCGAAAGTTCTCAACGCAGCGAAAGTTAGATTTGTGCTGGTCGGCGCGCACGCGGCCAACGGTTATCTCGGTCGTCCGCGCAACACGGTCGACGTCGATGTAATCGTTGAGCACCCAAAGAAAGCTTCCATTGCAATCGCGAAAGCATTTTCAAATCTGACGCTACGGGATACGCCGGTCGTGATCAGATTCACCCGACCGGATGGCGAGGAAGCCATCGATTTGATGAAGCCAGTCGGCTCGCCATTGTGGCGACATCTGCTAAAGACCGCGGTGACGGTGAAAATCGATGGCGTGCCCGTTCGAATTCCTCCGGTCGAAGGAGTGCTGGCGGCCAAGCTTGCGGCGATGACGTCGCCGATGCGACGACTTCTTGACAAGCAGCAGGATGGATTGGATTTCGCACGGATCGTCTCAGTCAACGAGAAGCTTGACCTTGCCGCGCTCTCAAAGATGGGTGAGCTGGTCTACGCCGGCGGTGGTCAGGAAATCCTCAAACACGTCGCGGATGCCCGGGCGGGTAAGCGGTTGGAATTCTGACTTACATCTCGTCGCTCGTCATGTCATTCACCGAACGCGTCCTGAAACTCTACAGCCGCATCGCGCCGACCGAGCGCGGCGGATATCGGCTCGCTCGCGCAGCGCGCAAAACACGGCCGCGCGACGCTTGGCGAAGCACATTTCATACGCCTGATGGCTTCGATATCGACCTCGACCTCAGCGACTACCCCGACATCTGCATGGCGTACGGGTTGTACGAGCTGGACACGGCCCGGCTCATCAAACGCCTGCTCAAGCCCGGCGATCATTTCGTCGATTGCGGGGCGAACATCGGATACTTCACGCTGATGGCGGCACAATGTGTTGCCGCAAGCGGGAAGGTCGACGCATTCGAGCCACAGGCGGCGAACTTTCAGCGATTGAGCGAGAACCTGCGTCGGAACAACTTGCTCGATCCCGTGCGGCTTCACGCGATGGCGCTGTCGGACCGCGAAGGAACGGTCGAGCTGTTTCGGCCAACGGAGAACGTCGACAATCACGGAACGTCGTCGATGTTTCCCGATCCGGAGTGGCAATCGCGCGCGGCCGGTACGGATGCAGTCGCGACGACCACGCAGGTGCGGACGGCGCGACTGGATGAGGTGCTCGCCGGGTCGAAGCCGAAGCTGATCAAGATCGACGTCGAGGGCGCCGAGCCGCTTGTGGCGAGTGGGATGAGCGGGCTGCTATCGGGCGATTCGCCGCCGAAGATCATTCTGGAATTCAATCCACCCAAAGCCGCAGTCGCGGGATTCGATTCGACCGAGGCCGTAAAGCGATTGCTCGATGTGCGGCCGGACTATCAGATCTACACGGTCGGCTGGCGACTGAAGCGCGTGATGATCGGCGAGTTGAAGCGGTTCTCGCAGATCAACGTGCTTGTCACGACGTGACAGGATCACGCCGAAACATCCGCCACAGCGCGACGGTCATCATCAACACGATCGACCAGAGCAGAAACGAATTGATCGGCTCGGTAACATGCCGCGCGCCGAAGACTTTCTGCGGGAACCACGCCAGCAGCAGCGCAACCGCGACAGCCGGACTAATGAGCAGCGCAGCCCGGCCGCGGGCGTGGAGCGCTTCGAAGATCATCCAGCCGTAGAAGGGGGCGAGGTATGCGAAATAATGTTCCCACAGGATCGGGCTGAACATCAGCAGCCAGCAAAGCATGGCCACTGACGCGGCGCATGCGCGGGCCGGGATTCGCCATACGGTGAATGGTTTGCTGAACAGCGCGACCAGGATAATCAGCAGCAAGACCAGGCGCGCGACTCTCAGCCCGACCAAGGCCGACGGTGGAAGCACATCGACGTCGAGCACGCGATGCAAGAACGCGGTTACCGAAACGTTCTGATCGCGAATCACGGGCCGGCCAAGCGTTGGTGCGATTTCGGTGGCGAACGTGCGATACGGTTGCACGCCGGTGATCGGCAGGGTGAGCAGCACAAACGCGCTGCCGATCGCGAGCGTCCAAATCAGTGTCCGCCAATGGCGCGCCGCCACGTGAATCGGCACGAAGATCGCGCTGACATATTTTGCCAAACCCGCAATCACCATGGCGATCGCGGGACGCACGCCCTGCCGATCGCTCGCGATTGAGAGGCCGATGTACCCGACAAGCCAGCCGATCATCGCCGACATGTTGCCCACGCGGGTCCAGCGATGAGCTTGAAGCGAAACGCAGATGAACAAAATGATCAGGCCCGGGACGAAATCGATTCGACCCGCGCAGAGCGCATACGCGCGAGCGCTTTGCCGCGCGATGCCCCACGTCGCGAAGCAGAGCAGCACGATCCACAGCGCATGCGCGATTCGAATCGGCAAGAACGTCAGCGGCACCAACAACAGTGCGAACGGCGGCGGCTGCATGTAGCGCGTGCCACCGCCGAGCTCGTCGAAACCGTATTGCCGCGCGAGTTCGGCGTAGCGCGGGCGCATCGTGGAGTTTTCCGGCTCGCCAGGATTCATCCCGGCGCGTGGGATTGGATATAGATCCGTCCACGCCCCGTGCCGCGCGATCACGCCGCCCATGTAGTACTGATCAAAATCCTGCGTCTGCGGCAGGTGCTGGCGATCGTACTGCACCCATTTCACGCCTTGGCTGAGCAATAAGAACGCGAGGCCGGCAATCGAGCAGATGAGATTGAACGTGCGCGGGCTCAATGCAAACAGAAGAATAAACCACGAAGGCACGAAGTCACGAAGAAGGCGCCCAAATAACGGGAATCGCTTCGTGTCTTCGTGACTTCGCGGTTCAAATTCTTTTCTACGAACGTGCCGGTGTCACCGGCGCCTGCCGTTCGGTCTTGGCGATCTCGTGATATTCGGCGTCTTCGTTGACGGCCCACGGGTCGCGCGGGTCGCCGTGCAATACGTTTTCGGCCGCGATCAGCGCAGTGGCCATCGAGTGGTCCTGGTTGTTGTAGCGGTGCTGTCCGTTGCGGCCGATGCAGTAGAGGTTGTCGACCGATTTCAGCCAGTTGCGAATGACGTCCAGCCGTTCCTGATAACCCGTGTCGTAAACCGGATACGCCTTGGGCATGCGAACGACGTAGCCCTTCACCAGGGCCCCGTCGGCCAGGCCGATCTGTTGAAGCTCGCGGTAGCCGAGTTCGATCAGCTTGTCGTCAGACGATGACCACAGCTCGTCGCCTTCATTCACAAAGTATTCCAAGCCCAGACAAGTCTTCGTCTGATCCGGCACCATGTACGGCGACCAGCTTTTGAAATTCTGAATCCGGCCCATCTTCACTTCTGGCGCGTGAATGTAGATCCAGTTGTCGGGGAACATATCTGGGTTGTCGATCACCAGCACGACCGTCAGAAAGTCCCGGTATTTCAGGGCGGTTGCCGCCGCGACGACGTCGGCGGGCGGCGCGGGATTCATCTCCAGCAGCAGATTTCGCAGCGGCATCGAGCTGAACACGTGCGCTGCGGGCATCTCGGATGTCGCGCTGTTTCGATCTTGCACTGTCACGGACTTGATCGAGTTCTGATCGCGCGAGATGCCAACGACGCGCGTGTTCATCCGCACATCCCACCCGGCCGCGGTGATCGTCTTCGTCACGTTCTCCCACAACTGGCCCGGGCCGTGGCGGGGATATTTGAATTCATCAATCAACGTCGTCATCACCGCGCCATTTTTCTTCTGACCAAACAGCGCGTTGCGGACCGCCGAGCCGAGACTCAATCCTTTGATACGCTGGGCCGCCCAGTCGGCGCCGATCTCTTTGCACGGGATGCCCCACACTTTTTCCGTGTAGCTCTTGAAAAACATGTTGAACAGCTTGCTGCCGAACTTATCGCTCACCCATTCTTCGTAGTTCTTCGGGTCGCGATTCGGCATCATACGCGCCTTGCCGTAACTCATCATGCAACTGGCGGCGCGAATCAGGCCCATGTTTTTCAAAGCGTTGGTGGCGCGAAGCGGGTAGTCGTAGAACTTTCCGCCGTAAAAGATGCGGCTCATGCGCGGGCGGAGGAGCATCGGCTCGCCGAGCATTTCGTCCCAGAGCGCTTCGATCGATTTGACCTTCGAGAAGAATCGATGCCCGCCGATGTCGAAACGATAGCCGTCGCGCTCGACCGTCCGGGCGATCCCACCGACGACATCGTCGGATTCGACGACCGTGCCGCGGCGACCGGCTTTCATCAGCGCATAGGCGGCGGTCAAGCCGGCAGGGCCGGCGCCGATGATCAGAATGTCGTCCGGATTACTCACGCGAACCGCACACTCTACGCGGCCCGTGTAGGCAGGCAAGCGACTGCAGCGTGCAGCGGTGAGGTTGCTCACAGCGCGAGCGGACGTTGCGGCAAGCTGTGCGGATTCTTCATGCGTGCGCAACAGTGTGCGCACGTTCGACGGCAACTTCCACCTTCAAATCGAGCAATTCTTCCAGCAGGCGGAACTTCTTGCGGCGTCGGAAGACTCTGCGGGCTTTATTGAGATCAGACTGAACGAAACAGTTGATTGAAAGGCGGCTGCCCTTCAGCGCGATCGCCAGCGTGGGCGGGTGAAGCTGGCGGCTGTCGAGCACGTCCGCGGCGCGGAGCAGCGCGAGGATCTTCATGAGCGACTTGCGGCCGTCGCCGTCGCGGAGAATGCCGTCGAAGCCGAGGCGCGGCACGGCGCCGCGGTGATATCGCGTCAGATACGCAAGCGCCCGGCGCTGTCGCGCGGTGAGCGGCAGATAACCGTCTTCCTCGATCATCCGCGCGCCGTCGGCGGGATGATTCTTCTCGCCGAAGCGCCTTCCGATATCGTGCAGCAGCGCCGCCAGGCGCAGCAGGCGGCGGTCGCGCGGGTTCAGGCCGTGCAACTCTTCCGTTAGATCAAACAGTTTGCTCGCGATCACCAGCACGCGGCGCTCGTGATCGAGCTGCTTGAGCTGCCGCCGCGCATAGGTGGCCGCAGCGTGTTCTTTGAGGGAGGAATGATTGCCGACGCGCCGATCCTGTGGCATGAGCCTGCACGACTCCGGTGAATCCTTTCACTGCATCGGATAAATCCATGATGATCTTAGCGGAAATACCGATGGCGGCGAAGAAAGTTTCTCTGACATGCGTCAGGTGGAGACTTTTTACTCAATCACGTAATTTCGTAGTTAAGTAGCCGCACATGCAACATTCGCCCGAACGATCCCGATCGGAAATCCGCGCGGCGCTGATGGCGCTCGTGGTCGGGTTCGTGCTGCTGGCGGTGAAGTTCATCGCGTATCTGCTCACCGATTCCGCCGCCATCTTTTCGGATGCGCTGGAAAGCATCGTCAACGTGCTGGCGGCGGCGCTGGCGTTGTACTCCGTGATTCTGGCGAATCGACCGGCGGATGCGGATCACCCGTACGGTCATGGCAAGGTCGAATTTGTTTCGGCCGGCTTCGAAGGTGGGATGCTGCTGTTGGCGGCGTTCGTGATCGCGCTGCGTGCGGTCGAACAATTCTTTCAGGGTGCGCGGATCGAGGAGGGAAAGATTTCCGCCGCGGCCGTGCTCCTCATCGCGACGATTGTTGTGAACGGCGCGATGGGCATCTATCTGGTGCGCAGTGGTCGCCGTGGAGGATCGATCACGCTGGAAGCGGACGGCCGACATCTGCTCACGGATGTTGTCACCAGCATCGGCGTGCTGGTCGCGATCGTCGCGGTGAAGTTGACCGGCTGGAAGCCGATCGATCCGATCGCCGCGATCGTCATTGCGGCGTATGTCGCGATCACCGCGATCGGCCTGCTGCGTCGCAGCGCGGCGGGGTTGATGGACGAGCAGGATCACGAGGACGATCGCCTGCTGCGGCAGATCCTGGATTCGCACGTCGGCCCGAACGAGAAAGAGCCGCGCATCTGTTCGTATCACAAGTTGCGGCACCGCCACAGCGGGCGGTTTCACTGGGTCGATTTTCACATCATGGTCCCGCGCGACTGGGACATCGAGCGCGGCCACCAGGTCGCAAGTGCGATCGAATATGAGATTGAGCTGGCGCTTCGCGAAGGAAACGCGACGGCGCATGTCGAGCCGTGTGCGAATTCTGATTGTCCGATCTGCGCCCGTCCGTAAGATATTGAACTCGCATTTCTAGCTAGGAGGTTAAATGTCACATCGCTCGAGCAAACGCGCGTTTACGCTCGTCGAACTGCTGGTCGTCATCGCGATCATTGGCGTGCTCGTGGCACTGCTTTTACCGGCCGTTCAGGCCGCCCGCGAAGCGGCGCGCATGAAGCAATGCACGAACAACCTCAAGCAGGTCGGCCTTGGGTTTTTGAATCATCACGACACGCAGAAATTCTTTCCGACGAGCGGGTGGGGCTTTGACTGGGAGCCAGAGCCCGACCGGGGCTTCGGCAAA
>JACMJD010000256.1 GCA_014380825.1 Phycisphaerae bacterium
AACGAGGATCCGGGTCTTCCTCCGTCAAGTCGCGACTTTGCCAGAGGACAAGGTCGATCATCTTCAGACGAGTGATGTTCGCCCAGGGGTACGCGACTTTGAACAACTCGCACACGATCCGCTCCGTCGCCAACATCTCACGCCCCCAGCTTCTCCGGATTCAACCCATTCAACTCCGGCGTCGTGAAGATGCCATCCTTCCGGATCAGCTTGTCGTCGAAGTAAATCTCGCCGCCGCCGTAGTCTTTTCTTTGAATCAGGACCATGTCCCAATGCACCTGGCTGCGGTTGCCGTTGTCGGCCTCGTCGTAGGCTTGGCCGGGGGTGAGGTGGAAGCTGCCGGCGATCTTTTCGTCGAAGAGGATGTCCTTCATCGGCTTCATCACGTGCGGGTTGAAGCCCAAGCTCCATTCGCCGATGTAGCGGGCGCCTTCATCTGCATCGAGAATCTGATTCAGCTTCTTCGTGTTCGCCTCGCTGTCGGCCGTCGCTGCGATCACTTTGCCGCTCTTAAATTCCAGGCGGATGCCGTTGAAGATCGTGCCGCGGTACATGGTTTCACAGTTGAACTGGATGACGCCGTTCACGCTGTCTCGCACCGGGCAGGTGAAGCATTCGCCGTCCGGGATGTTCCGCTCGCCCCAGCAGCCGACCGCGCCGATCCCCTTGATGCTGAAGTTCAGCTCGGTGCCGGGCGAGATGATGCGCACGCGATCCGTGCGTCGCATCAGGTCTTCCAGCGGCTTCATCGCATCGCGCATCTTCGCGTAGTCCACGCCCGCGCAGACGCGGAAGTAGAAATCCTCGAACGCTTCGGTGCTCATGCCCGCCGCCTGCGCCATGCTCGGGCTTGGCCAACGCATCACCACCCACCGCGTCTTGGGCACGCGCACCTCGCTGTGCACGTGCTTCCACCAGAACTTCTCGTACAAGTCCATCTTCTCCGGCGGCACATCGCTCGTCTCCGCGACATTGTGCGATCCGCGCACGCCCGCGTAGCACTGCACATTCTCCATCCGCAGCCGCTCGATCTGGCCGATCAGCTTCATCTGCTCCGGCGAAGCGACGTTGTACAACGCCCTCTGAATCTGCTGACTCTTCGTGCTGACGAGCGGCAAGCCGCCGGCTTCGGCGATCGTTCTGATGAATTCGACGGTGAAGTCGTTCGGGATATCAAACGCTTCGATGAGTACTTTGTCGCCCTTGGCGACTTGCATGGAGTGATGGACAAGAACTTTCGCGAGTTGTGTGTAGCGCGGGTCTTTCATGATGAGGCGGATGATAACGTGCGGATGGGGAGGTGAGGAGCCGGATCCGCCCGCGACCCAAAAGTCATTCGCATTGCAACAACGCCACGCGCGAAAAATCGACATCTCCTGATTCAGCCAGCACTTCCGCTGTGACGATTTCGGCCGATGGTGCATGGTGTTGCATCTCGTTGCACGGCGCAGATCCAACGTCAATTCCGTTCAGTTCGATTGCCAATGAGCCGTTGGACTCGCAGCCGCGCATCGACGCGCTCGACTAAGCGCCGCGTCTACCATTACTCCCCGCGCTGCGCCGGCCGCTCGCGCGGCGCGCAGCGCAGGACCGTAATCTTCATCTCTCGATCAAATCTCGTGCCCAGATTTTTGTATTTTTCATTTCGCGCGCTGCGCGAAAACATCGTCCGGCGCGCAGCGCAACCCCGGAGGATCGCGAATCGGCATCGTTCGCCAGAACCGACGAACTGAGCGATCCAGGGGACATCCGGCAGGCAGCGCAGCCGAACCGAAAACAGGCTTTTGCTTTGCGGCTATCGCGGTTGCGGTGGTAGCATATCGGCATGCGAAAACTGGGGTGCAAGCGGCCGCGATTACTGCGCGCGATCCTCATGGCGACTCTTGGCTGCACTATTTCACGAGCTGAAGGAGCCGTCCCCGTCTATGGCGGGCCGCCGGACCCGAATTGGTACATTGGTTTTGGTTTAGGGGTTACCGATGCCGGCGACGGACAGGCGATTACCCGGTTGAATAACGGCGGTCCCTTCCATTGGGATGCTTCAGGCGCGTCGCCTGTACCACTCCGACCTCTGCTTGGTAGTGCGCCGCTGGCAAGTTCGAGGGCATGGACGACTAATCCCGCTGGCATCGCAGTCGGTTACACCGCTGACGAATCGGGAACGGTCCCCGTCTTGTGGGACACGACGGGCACGCCATTGAAACTCAGCGGATTGAGTGCAGTTGCCGGTCCTTCAACCTATTTCGGGAGTGCCAACGCGATCAACGCGGCTGGCGTGATTGTCGGTGAGGCCCGCAAGACCAACGGCAGCCAGGATCTCGGTATGCGCGCGGTGCGGTGGAGCGCCGGTGATCACACCATCACCGAACTAGGAACACTTGGTACCAGCGCGTCTGGATTGACAAACGTTCACGCAGACGTTGTCAACCCTGCCGGCACGACCGTTGGACGAGGAACACGATATAATTTCATCGGGCAATTGACCGGCACTCCCCCCATTCGGTGGGAGGCGGGCAGCACGGTCGCGATCGAATTGGAATCATTTGGAAACAATCAAGGCGGCACGTCACAGTCAGACGTGAAGTCTATCAACGCATTTGGCACTGCGGTGGGCTGGTCTCACAAGTACACCAACGGGCGTCATACGAGTACCGGCGCAGCGCGCTGGGACGGCAACTCCACGACGATCACCGAGCTGTATGGCATCGGTCCCGACGTGGCCGCCGGCACGATCAGTAACCTCGCGCTCGGGATAAGTGATCGCGGCACGGTGGTGGGGTATGAAGATCGATACAGCATGTTTGGAAGTTGGACAGGCACCCACGCAATTCGGTGGGATGCTGGGGCCACTGCTCCCACCCCGCTCGGCGAGCTAGGTGTGGGCGCCAACGGAAAGACCAATTCGCGCGCTTACTCGATCAACGCCAACGACATCGCCGTCGGTTATGCAGCTACTTTCTCCGGGGGCAATTACGCCGGCGATCACGCGGTTGCGTGGGGCTCAGACGGGATTGCCATCGACTTGAACTTGCTGATCGATCCGGCGAGCGGATGGATTCTGCGCCAAGCGGACGACATCTCAGATAACGATTGGGTCACAGGGACAGGTTTATACGATCCTGATGGACCGGGCGGTACCCAGCCTTACTATCGCGGTTTCCTGATTCAAATCCCAGAACCCATTTTTGCAGGAGCGCTGGTTTTGCTGCCGCTCTACCTTCGGCGCCGGCGGAAGTTCAATCAGATGAAAGAAGGAAGAAGTGGGCGATAAGGGACTTGAACCCCTGACCTCACGGGTGTGATCCGTGCGCTCTAGCCAGCTGAGCTAATCGCCCGAGTTTTGCGAACAACCGTAATTTACGAGCCTCGGCGGGCGAAATCAACCGGGAGGCTCCTCGTTCATCAAGTCGATGATCTGTTCGATCAATTCTTCGTTGGCCGGCGGGAATTGATAATCGCGCAATTCCGTCGGCTCAATCCAGCGCGCATCCTGGCACTCGATCAGCTTCGGTTCGCCTTGGACATGCCGGCAGACGAATGGGTGCAATCGGACAACCGCAGACGGGTAATCGTGTTCGATAGTTTCGAGTCGCCGGAACGGGTGAGCGGTGATGTCGATCTCTTCACGCAACTCGCGCGCGAGGCACTGTTCGAGCGTCTCGCCGATCTCGCATTTGCCGCCGGGGAATTCCCAGTATCCGCCTAGCGTGTCGTCGGCCTTTCGTTGGGTGATGAGGACGAGCTGATCGCGCACGACAATGGCGATCGGGGCGTCGATTTGCTCTTTGGCGGAACGCGATTCGATGGACATGTAAGTGCAGTCTAACCGCGCAGAGAGCGATCGCGAAAAGCGCGCAGATCAAAATTGTCGCGTCGCGCACAAGTAACTGATAATAAAGAGCTTACAAAACGATTTTCATTCTAATTTCGGCCCGGACTCTTGATTGACACTCGTTTTGGGCGGGGTTATAGTCCGAATCGTCGTCGGCGAAATTTCGACGCTCCGCGCTGCTTCCGGGGGTAGGCGCGATGCGTAGCTGGCGGCCCCAACTTCGAGTGAACGGCTTCTTGCCGTGGCGCACTTCCGGAGGTGGACAGGAGCCACCCCTCCGGAAGTTTTTTTTGGGCCAAGCCGACCCTGCCGTCGGATCAATCAACAGAAGAAAAATTCGGCCATAGAGGCACAGAGGACACAGAGAAAGACGAATTTCGTTTCTGTCTTCTCTGTGCCTCTGTGGCCAACTGCATTTTCGTTCTACAATCACTTCGAATGACTTCATTGACCGCTTCGGGTTCCGCGCGGGCGCAGTTTGTGGCGCGGGTTGCTGCGAACAATTCGCTTTGCCGCGAGCACTTTCAGTTGATGCTGCGGGTCGATCGCGGGTTTCCGCGGACCGAACCCGGGCAGTTTATCCAAATCGCGTGTCGTGATGACCTGGCGATGCCCGAAACCGCCTGCGAGTGGAGGGAGGATCCATCAGGCCGATTCGTGCGCGGGGACTGTCAGGAGGATGTTGATCTCCAGCATCCAACCGCGGTTCTGCGGCGTCCGTTCTCGCTCGCGGGACGAACTGACCTGGACGATGGGACGACGGAGATCGAAATCATCCACCGCGTCGTCGGCATGGGCACGGAATGGATGGCGAATCTAGCGGAAGGTGACTCGGTCAACATCCTCGGACCGC
Organism: Phycisphaerae bacterium; assembly: GCA_014380825.1. Next base: position 4,686 of record JACMJD010000256.1, read on the forward strand.
TGGGTAATCGCTTCACCGTGCCGCGCGAAGATCAGATCGCGTTGCTCGTCGGTGGCGGTGTGGGCATTCCACCGATGCTGTACCTCGCGAGCGCACTCGCAGCGCGACGATTGGCAGGAATCGCGTTCTTCGGTGCGCTTTCTCGCGATCTGCTTCCGGTCGCGCTAAGCCGCGAAGCGGCGGAGGCGCCGTCTCTTTGCGTCGACCGACTCGCAACCCTCAGTTTCCCTGCTGTGATTTCCACCGATGATGGATCGTGTGGCTTCCGCGGTTTCGTCACGCAATTACTGGAACGGTTTCTCGACCGGAACATCGACCAAAGCTTCATCATCTACACCTGCGGCCCCGAGCCGATGATGAAGCGCATCGCGGAAATCGGCCGCGAACGAAACATCCCCGTGCAAGTCGCCGTCGAGCGCGCGATGGCGTGCGGCATGGGGACCTGCCAAAGCTGCTGCATCCGCGCGAAAGTGCCGATTGATGTCGATCCGGCTGGCTGGCGATACAAACTTGCCTGCACTGACGGCCCGATCTTCGCGGGCGATGCGTTGCTTTGGTAGACTGCGGTCATGACCACCATTGGCATGCACTACGACGTGATCGAAGGGAAAGAGAACACGTTCGTCAAAGCGTTCCTGAACACGATCAACGTGATGAAATCGCTCCCGGGC
>JACMJD010000257.1 GCA_014380825.1 Phycisphaerae bacterium
CCGCGGACACTGGAAACGAGCGATGCGACGACCTCGGGTAAACCAGTTCCGATGGAGATGATCGTCAGGCCGATCATGCGCTCGGACCAGCCGAGCAGTCGGGCGAGTTGCACGGCGCCGGTGACGGTGAAATGTGCTCCGGCGCCCGTGAAATGTGCTCCGGCGCCCGTGGGCTTCATCGCTACCGTCACGGTTTCTGGCGCCGGCGCCTTCGTGCGTGGTGGCGTCAGGCGCAGGTCAGCCTCGTTGGCCAACTCCTTCGCACGCGCCAGCGCACGCTCGGACAACGATCCTTCCGCCAGCGCCTGCATGCGCCAGATGATGCGTTTGATCAGGAAGACCTTGTTGGGCGAGCGTGGTGGCTCGCGCCAAACCTCCGTGTATTTCCGCTTCAGCGCCGCCACGTCCATCGACCGCAGCTCCGCCAGTGCCTTGTTCACGTTCAAGCTCATCACTCACGTTCCTCTCTGTGGTTCTCGCCGGTATTAACCCGGCGATCGCCATGGACGCTCTGTTCGCGTGGAACATCAAGTCCGATTTGGGCAGATTCTGGATCGATCTCCAGAAGTGAAGGCGGGTCGAGATGTTGGCGCCGGTGCAGGCGCAGGACACCGAGCGCGAGGATGGCGGCGAGTTCGGCGCGGCGTTGGTCGGGTGTTAGCGTTGCTGCGTCGTCGTGCATGCAGACCTCGGGTTGAGGCTTGCCCACAACGACCTTCACATCATGTGACCGGTGCGATGTCTGGCGATTGATTCATGGCCGGCGCGAGTGCCGCCTAACAGATAGATACCGGAATGGCGCGCGAGATGGTTGTAGTTTCTCCTAGTGCCAATGAATTAAGCTTGGCTCCCCCTTCATGGTGGATTGGGATCGACAGTCGCTCATCGCTGTGCCGTCGAGAAGATTCGCCAGAGTTCCGTCCGTTCATCCCGCACCTCCTGTTCATTCGCGGCGTATCGCGAGACGACGGACTTGAAGCATCGGGTGAACATCCGTTTGGCGGTCGTCAACAGGTTTGTGGCGGAGTGGGCGGAGTCAAGGTTCAGGCGCTTCGCGATCGATTCATGGGATTCGGGCGCGACGTCCTCGATAGCGGGCCTGAGGTAGCGCACTTCAAACACGTCCCACAGATCCGGCCGATTCATCTGCTCGCACCGGTGGCGCATGGCAGACAGGACTTCGCCGACCACCTCGCGGGCCCATTCCAGATCGAACGCGTCGTTCGACGCTCCGCCCGAGCTGGAAGCAAGCGTATCGCGCCGATCGTCGACATCAAACATCTTGCCGCGCGGCGACCGCTTGGTTCCCGCCGCGTGACGATGCGCGTCGACCACATATCGATCCAATGCCGTCATCAGGAACGTGCGAAAGCGCCCGCGCTTCGGATCGGCGTGGCCAATCAGGCGGTGCTCCAGCACTTTGTCTGTCAGAAATCCCTGAAGCAGGTCGTCGGCCCGATGCTCGTCACCGTTCAATGTATACAACAGGTGCGCCCGCAAGGCTCCGGAATACATTCGTGCGATCTCTGCAATCGCGACCGGCCGCGCGATGGAATCGGCGCTCGCGGCCCGTCCCACAAGCGACCATCGCGTGGCGGGAAAATCATCGGGCTGCTTGTCAGGGGTGTTCATAAAGACAATGACCCGGCGGCGAACAGTCGCACATCACTATGTTGACGGCTCGTACTCCGGCGTTCCAGCGTAATCTGCGGATTTCATCTGCCAAGGAGCCCGGGCTCAGTTATGCTTTGCTTTGCACCTCAAGCGGATGACCAACCGCCGGCGACGATTCAACATGTCGAACGTACCCACCGGACCATTTGATGACTCGACGGAAAACACCTGGGCGCTAGACCGCGCCGCGCCCGCCGCAGATATGGGCACAGGTGCCACCGTCGCGACCGAGCATCGGCCCGAGCGCGTCGGGCCATACCGGATCATCGAGCTGCTTGGGGAAGGCGGCATGGGCGAGGTCTACCGGGCGGAGCGCCTCCACCCGATTCGCCAGACGGTTGCCGTCAAGGTGATCAAGCTCGGTTTCGCCTCCCGTGAAGTCGTTCGCCGCTTCGAGTCGGAGCGTCAGACGCTCGCGCTCATGGATCATCCGGGCATCGCAAAAGTGTTTGACGCGGGCACCACAGATACCGGGCGACCATACTTCGTAATGGAGTACGTTGACGGTAAGGCGATCACTCATTTCTGTGACGACAACCGGCTATCGATTACGGACCGGCTGAAGCTGTTCACGAACGTTTGCGATGCGATCGCGCACGCGCACACCAAGGCGATCATTCATCGCGACATCAAGCCGTCGAACGTGATGGCGTACGCGCACGACGGCACGTTCACGACGAAGGTGATCGACTTCGGCGTGGCTAAGGCGCTCACCGGTGATCGGTTGTCGGAGCAGACCTTCCAGACGGTTCGTGGGCAGGCGGTCGGGACGTACGAGAGCATGAGCCCCGAGCAGGCCGAGGGCTCGCCGGACATCGACACGCGAACCGACGTCTACTCGCTGGGCGTGCTTCTGTACGAACTGCTGACCGGCGCCAAGCCGTTCGATCACGGCACGTTCTCGAAATCAGCCGACGCGGAGATCAAGCGGATCATCCGCGAAGTCGAGCCGCCGCGCCCGAGCACGCGACTCTCGGGCCTCGGGCAAGATGCCAGTAAGTTCGCAGAGCGCCGGCAAGCCAAGCTCGATTCGCTGTCGAGGCAACTGCGCAGCGAGCTGGAGTGGATCCCGCTGATGGCGATGCGGAAGGATCGCGCGCGGCGGTACGCATCGGCGCTCCAGCTCAAGGAAGACGTACAAAACTATCTCGACGGCAAGCCGCTTAACGCGGGCCCGGAGAGACGTTCGTATCGCTTGAAAAAGTACGTCACCCGCCACCGTCGCGGCCTGCTGACGACCGCGGCGGTCGTCACACTTCTCATCGGCACCTTCGCCTATTACGTTCGTTCGCTCCGCGCCGAGCAAGTGAAAACGAAGCTCGCACTCGTCGAATCGGAGAAGCAGGCGAAGATCGCCCGCGACAGCAATGGTTTTCTGGCGGAAATCTTCGCCACCGCTCAGCCGAACCAATCACTGGGCGCTCAGGTGACCGTTGTCGAAGCCATGAAAAGTGCGGTGACCAAATTGGAACGTAAGTCCAAGGTTGAGCCGCTCACGGAGGCGACGGTCCGATACATTGTCGGCACCACATTGCGATCGCTCGGCAGCTACGATGAAGCCTTGCCACAACTCCGACGTGCCGCCGAGCTCGATCAGAAGTACCGTTCCGCCAGCGACCCCCAGATCTCGCTCACGATGATTGATCTTGGACTGTTGTTCATGCATCAAGGAAGGGTCGCCGAGGCCGAGCCACTGTATCGCGAAGCGCTGCGTCTTCGCCAATCGACGCTGCCCGCGGACAGCCCGGACGTCGCCCAAGCGATGAGCCACCTGGCCACGCTGCTGAAGGACCAGGGCAAGTTTGCCGAGGCCGAGCCGATGCTCCGCCAGGCACTGGCGATTCGCCGCAAGGCGCTCCCCGCCGACGATCCGGACATCGCGACAAGTCTGAACTCCCTTGCCCTGCTGCTCTTCACCCAAGGCAAACTCGACGAGGCCGAGCCGCTGGTTCGCGAGACGCTGCGAATGCGTCAGGCGTCGCTGCCGCCCGGGCATCCAAACATCGCGCAGAGCTTGAATAACCTGGGCACTCTCCTGAAGGACCAGAAGAAGTTTGCAGAAGCCGAGCCACTTTGCCGCGAAGCCTTGAAGCTTCGGCGCGAGGCGCTGCCGGCCGGGCACCGAGACATCGGTATGGCTGCCCACAACCTGGCGGGGGTCCTTCAGCCGCTGGGGAAGCTCGACGAAGCCGAGTCGCTGTATCGCGAGGCAATGTCGATCCGCAAGGCCGCCCTGCCCGCGGGAAATCCAACAATCACCCTTAGCGCAAACCAGCTTGCGGCGCTATTGCTGACAAGAGGCAGGTTCGTCGATGCGGGCGCGATTTATCATGATGCGATCGAAAACGCTCGAAAGTCGACGCCCCGCGACGACGTCGCCCTTGCCACGGCGCTTTCCGGGCTTGGCCAAGCATTGCTCGCCAGCGACAAACCGTCCGACGCCGAAAACTATCTCCGCGAGGCGCTGGAGCTCCGCCGCAAGAAGTTTGGAGCGCGTGCCGGTCCGACGACGCTCAGCGCCGGTCCGCTGGCTGCCATTCTCGACCAGACGAACCGCCGCGCAGAAGCCGCCGCATTGCGCGCTGAGTGCGGTCTGACCGAGCCAACGACGCAACCGTTACCTTGACTTTCGCCGCTACCACGACGCATTTCGAAAAAACTTATTTTCTGCGCAGGGTAAGCAGGCCTTCTTCCGTACACATGCATCTGCCCGCCGGAGCGTTCGGCAGTGCCAGAGATCCGCGTCACGCACTACCGTGCTTCCACGCACGGCCGAGGAGAAGCAGAAATGCGAATCGCCCGAAAAACAGCCTTGTCATCGTTGTTGGCAGCCGTCGCGGCGGTGTCGATCCCGTCTGCGCGGGTGAAGGCGGATGCCTGGAACGGCTTCTTTTCGGGGCAATTCACGCTCGGTATCAACTGGGGCAACGCCGTCTCGCCGGGGCCGACGGACGCCGCGAACTTTGACCAAGTTGCACCGGTCATCAACACGTCCGTTTACCTCGATGAAAGCCGAACCGTGCTTTCGATGAAGGTCCTCCGCACGTCGGGCGTGGGCAACTACCAGTTCACGCAGACCAACAACTCCGTGCTGACGGCGACAAATAACCTGCACATCGTCTCCAACGGCGGCGATGTCAACGCCGTGCAGTTCAACGGATTCCGCCTCAATACCGGCACGTTCGAAATCGGTACCAATTGCACGCTGGCGCTAAACAGCAATGCAATCTTGAACCTTACCGGCAACCTGTTCGCCAACGGATCGGCCGCGTCTCCGAGCACCATCGACGTCAACACCGCCTCGCTGACCTCGGGCGGCCAAATCTTCATCGGCGCCAACAGCGCCCTGAACGTCAACGCCGGCGGGTTCGTCAGCGCCACGCAGGCGATATCTGTTGCCGCGGGCGGGACGATGACACACGACTCCAACTTGTTCCTCAACATTGGCAACAACGGATCGATCAACATCAGTGGCCAGTGGGTGCTCTTCAAGGATTACAGCTTGCCCGGAACCCGGAAGCTGTTCGTCAACGCCGGCGGCTCGATCTATTCCACCGGTTTCCTCGACGTCGTCGGAGGCGGAAGCGGGACCGGCACGATGCTCGTCGATGGAGCGGGCGCGAACGTCCAGGTGGGCATCGGCGGCGCCGCGTCGCAAACCTCCTGGTCCAATTTTGCGGGCTCGATCGCCGACGTCACGTTCTCCAACGGCGGCCAAGGCGCGTATTCCAGTGGGCTGGACATCGGTCAGAACGGCGGGACCGCGCGCGTGAACCTCCAGTCCGGCTCGGGGCTTTCCGTCGCGAACACGCTGCGCGTCGGCGGGCTCGGCGTCGCGACGATGACCATCGGCAACGCCCGCCTCACCGCCAACGGCCCGGCGGTGTTCGGCAACAACGCCAATGTCACGCTGCAAGGCGGCTCGATCAACTTCAACGGCGACGCGACGTTCTCCACCGGCAGCAAGCTGACTTGGACCAGTGGCTCGGTCAACATCGCCGGCGGGAAGACGTTTAACGTTGCCGGCGGCACGATCACCGGCCCCGGCAGCACCGCGCTGGGCAACGGCGCGACGATCAAGCTGACCAACAACGCCGGCACCGGCGGGAAGTTCGACAACACGAGCTACTTCGACATCGCCAACGGCGCCGCCACGGGCACGCTGCTGGTGGATGGCGTCGGCTCGCGCTTCACCGCCGGGGGCACGACCGATTGGGGCGCGATCGGCGGCAACGCCGCGACCGTGACTTTCTCCAATTCCGGCGCGGGAACGTTCGCTACGTTGCGGATGTCCACTTCCGGCGGCGCGTCATCGATCAACCTTCAAAGCAGCGGACAGTTGAACGTCACCTCCTCCCTCATCGCGGGAAGCGCGGACGCTCTGGTGAGCGTCAACATCGCCGGCGGAACCCTCAACTGCATGGGCAACGCCAGTATTCTGGACGGGACGCTCATCAACATCACCGGCGGTGGCCTTCTGCTAAACGGCAACAGCACGGTCGGCACCCGCGCGACGATCAAGCACTCGGGCGGCACGCTTGGGATCGCCGCCAACACGACGCTGAACGTCGCCGGCGGAACGATTAACAACACCGCCAGCAGCAGAGCGCTCGCCAGCGGAGTGACGGTGCGCGTCACCAACGGTGGGCAATTCCTCAACAGCGATTATTTCGACGTCGCGAACGGCGCGGCAAGCGGAACGCTCCTCGTCGATGGCGTCGGTTCGCGATTCACCAGCGCGAGCACGTTCAGCGATTGGGGCAAACTCGCCGGCAACTTCGCGACGATCACCTTTTCCGATCGCGGCGCGGGAACGTATTCCGCGGGCGTGGAAATCGCCAGCACCGGCGGCAAGGCGCTGGTGAACGTCAACTCGCTTGCAGTGCTCAGCGTCGCTCGCCTGCTTACCGGCGGAACGGGATCGACGGCGACAATCAACATTGCCGGCGGAACGCTCGCCTCCTCCGGCTCGGCGACGTTTCGCGCGGGCACCCTCGTGAATTTCTCCGCCGGCGGTCTCAACACCGGCGGTCTCCTGACGACGACCGGTGACGCGCGCGTGTTGCTCACCACCGGCGGCAACAAAGTCCCGCACGTCGGCGGGCTGAGCATGTCCGGCACGAGCACGATCGACCTGAACGACAACGACATGATCGTCGGTTCACTCACACCCAAGAGCGCGATCGAAGGATTCGTCCGCACCGGCCGCAACAGCGGAAGCTGGATCGGCTCGCCGGGCATCACCAGCACGGCAGCCAAGAACCGCGTGCCGAAGAACACAACGCTGGGCGTGCTCAGCGGCGCGGAGTTCACCAGCGTCGGTGGCAACGGCACGTTTTCAGGTCAGTCGTACTCCGCCACCGACACGCTCGTGAAATACACGTACTACGGCGACACCGACTTCAACGGCGTGATCGACTTCGACGATTACTCGCGCGTTGACGCGGGCTTCAACAACAACCGCATCGGCTGGTTCAACGGCGACGTCGACTACAACGGCATCGTCGACTTCGACGATTACAGCCTGATTGACCAGGCGTTCAACACGCAAAGCGGGTCACTACGCCAAGCGATGGCATACCTCGACGGTGGCGGCAAGAATGACAGCGACATGAACGCCCCTGAACTTCGGATGGTCGTCGAACACTTCAATCAGTTCGGCCAATCGTACGCGACCGCGTTCCTGGCCGACGTGCCGGAGCCGACGACAGCTGGGTTCGCTGCGACGTTCGGTGGTTTGAGCTTACTCCGCCGTCGCCGTAGACATTGAACGGTGCGTGCCGAGCGGGCCTTTCCTCAACGTCATCGTCGTCTTTGTTCGCCGAGGAGTCGGCGCGCCAGTCCTGATCTGCGATCAGCAACTCTCCACGCGCCGTAATCGCCCGCTGCCACCCGTCGTTCGCACCCGCCGCTTCATCTGAAAAGAAATCTATTTAGCGCGCAGGGGTCAGAACCCTTTTTCCGTACACGTGCATCTGCCCACGAAAGCGTTCGGCAGTAGCTCAGATCCACGTCCCACACACTGCCGCGCTTTCACGCGGCGCAGGAGAAGCGGTCATGCGAATCAATCGGAAAACAGCCCGGAAGGCAGCACAAACTGCATCGTTGTTGGCGGCCGTCGCGGCGGTGTCACACTCCTATGTCGCTTACGCCACCATCAAAGACTGGACGGGTACGGGCTTCACGGGCAGTTACGGCAATCCGCTGAATTGGCTGCTCGGTCAGGTGGCCGGGCCAGGTGATACCGCTCGCTTCATTGCAGGAACCAGCCTGTATCAAGGACCGTACTTCGGCGCCGGCACCATCACCGTTTCGGACATGATCATCTCCGGCCAGAGTGCAGTCGGTGATTGGTTCTTCACCGGTGCGGCAAGTGGTGAGAACTTCAAGACGACCGCCGGCATCCAGATCACCGATGCTGTGAGCGCGGCACATCCCGTATTTGAAGGTTTGGACGTTTACAGCCCGTTCACCACAATCGGAAACAACTGCTCGCTGAAGATTCAAAGCTCGATGACGTACACCAGCGATATCAACCTGGTGGGATCGGCCACCTTGACTGAAATCTCGGGGAATACCATCCACGGCCGGATCAATCATGCCGGGACCGGCGTTATCAATGCGTTCGGGCTGGTCGTTGCCGAAGGGTTGTCTATCAGCAACGGCGGGGAGCTTCTCATGCACGACTTGTCATACTTGATCCTCAACCAGAACAGTGTGATCAATAACGGCTCGCTCAATCTCGGCTCAACGGCGTCGATGAGCTTTGCATTTGATTCCACGCTCGAAGTACTCGGCACTGGCCGAATGAACTTTCTCGGTTCGCACGCGCTGGGCAACGGCGCCAGGCTGAGAATTGCCGGTGGCGGCGATGTCTTCGGCAATAGCTTCATCGACCTGGGCAACGGCAACACCGGTACGCTGATCGTTGACGGTGCAGGTTCGACCATCCAGGCGTCGAGTAGTATCAGCGACTGGGGCGCGGGAACGGCCGGGTCTGCAACCGTCACGTTTTCCAACTCCGGCGTGGGCACGTATTCCACGCTCCGGATCGGTCAGTCTCAGGGCTCGGCCCAGGTGGCGCTGCTCTCGTCGTCGCAACTGACCACCACGACCGGCTTCGCGATGGGCAGCGCGGGCAATCACGGGACGCTGGTCTTCAACGTTAACGGCGGGACGCTGCAGAACAATGGGACGTCGTCATTCCAGAACGGCTCCAAGGTCAACCTCACCCACGGCGCGATCAACCTCAACGGCGACGCGACCTTCGGTCCCGGCTCTACGCTGAGCTGGTCCGGCGGCAACGTCAACATCGCCAGCGGCAAGACGCTGACGCTCGACGGCGGCATCGTCAACCGGACGATCGGCAGCGGCTCATTGAGCAACGGCGCGACGCTTCGCATCATTAACAGCGCGACGGCAGGCGGGCAGTTCAACACAGACAGCTATTTCGACATCGCCAACGGCAGCGGCGCGATCACGGGTACGCTGAGCGTCAGCGGTGTGGGGTCGCGATTCAATTCCACGGCAGGCCTGACCGATTACGGCCGCAATCCCGGCAACTTCGCGACCGTCTCATTCTCAAACACAGGCGTCGGGACGTATGCCGGCGGCCTGCGCGTCGCGGAAAACGGCGGAAAGGCGCTGGTGACGCTCTCCAGCGGCGGCCAGCTCAATGTCGGCGGCGCGTCGGGCCTGCTCACCGGCAACGGCTCGATCGCGTCCTCGGCCGCGACCATCAACATCTCCGGCGGATCGCTCAACAGCTTGACCACCGCTAACTTCCGCGGCGGGACGGTCATCAACCTCTCCAGCGGCGCGCTCAACCTCACCGGCGACAGCACCTTCGCCACCGGCGCAAGTCTGAACCAGACCGGCGGATCGCTCGGCATCCCCAGTGGCAAGACGTTGGCGTTCGACGGTGGAACGGGAACGTTATCGGGTTCGACCGGTCTCCCGACCGGCTCGACGCTGCGAATCACCAACGCCGGGCACTTCGACGTCAACGGCTTCTTCGACGTCGCCACGGTCGGCACGTTGTTGGTCGATGGGGCCGGATCGCGCATCACCACTGCGGGCGGCACGCCCAGCGATTGGGGAATCAACGCCGGGCACAGCGCGACCATCACCTTCAGCAACTCCGGCGCGGGAACCTACACCGGGCTTCAAATGTCCGCGAACGGCGGCAAGACGCTCGCGAACATCAGTTCCAGCGCACGCCTCACCACCGGCAGCCTGCTAACAGGTGGAGGCGCTGCGAACGTGACCGTCAACGTCTCCGGCGGAACGCTCAACAGCACCGGCACCGCGAACTTCCGCAATGGCACGACCGTCAACTATTCCGCCGGCAGCATCGGCATCGGCGGCATGCTGACGACGGAGGGCAACGCCCAAGTGCTGCTCACCACCGGCGGGAACAAAGTCCTGCGCGTCGGCGGGCTGGACATGCAAGGCACAGGCAAGATCGACCTGAACGATAACGACATGATCGTCGGCGCGCTCACGCCGAGGAGTACGATCGTGGACATGGTCCGCACCGGACGTAATGGTGGGCTGTGGAACGGCCCCGGCATCATCAGCACCGCCGCAAAGGCACGCGTGCCGAAGAACACCACGCTGGGCGTGCTCAGCGGCGCGGAGTATTCGTCCGTCGGCGGCAACGGCACCTTCTCCGGTCAGGCTTACACCGCCGCCGACACACTCGTGAAATACACGTGGTACGGCGACACCGACTTCAACGGTCTGGTTGACTTCGATGACTACAGCCGCATCGACTCCGGCTTCAACGGCAACCGGACCGGCTGGCTGAACGGGGATGTAGACTCCAACGGAATCGTCGACTTCGATGACTACTCGCTGGTGGATCTGGCCTTCAACACGCAAAGCGGCACGTTGCGCCGTGCCATGCAGTTCCTCGACGGTGGTGGCCAGAACGGCGGCGACATGAATGGTCCTGAACTTCGGATGGTTGTCGAACACTTCAATCAGTTTGGCCAACCGTACGCGAACGCGTTCCTAGCCGCGGTGCCCGAGCCGACGACGGCTGTGCTCGCCGTGACATTCGGTGCTTTGAGTTTGCTCCGTCGTCGCCGTAGACATTGAACAGAGCGTCGAGTGGCCTTTTCATCAAGCCATCGACGTTTTTGTTCGGGGTCCCGAATGAGAAAGTCCTGTTAACCGGAACCGCCCCGCCGACCAGAGAAACCAGAGAGTTCGCGACGATTTCGAGGGGTGCCGAACCGAAACGTGACGTTCTTATTCGGGGTCCTTGATCGAGAGTTGCAAATAGAGAACGCGAGGCGTTTAGCAAACGTGCGAGTTGTCGTTGGAAAGTGCGAAAAACTGAGCGCTCTCGCTCTCAGAGAATCCTGTTAACCCCAACGCTATCCAGGCTCGCGATCGGAAGGAAACCTCCCCGAACAAAACACTCTTCGAAATAGAAACAGAGAATCTGCTGCACCCCAAAAGCTGTTAACCCGAGAGCGTTTTTTTCCCAACGCCTTGATTTACTGAGTGATTCTAATCGAAACAGAGAGCGCAATAACTGCGCACTGAAGCCGACGACAGAAACGCTGCGGCTGGCGCACGGCGACGCCTCCGCCCTTGCTCGGGAAGCGATTGGTCCACGATGCGGCTCCTCGTGGCTGGGTTGATGCGTGCGAGCACGCTACTAAATCGAGGTGATACCGTTACCGATCGCTTTACGCTTCATACGCCGTGATAAACTAGCTCGGTGAAGACGTCCGGCGTGATAACGAACTGGCCCCACTTGGCATCAAATTTGGAAGTTGGTTTGGCAGCCTGCGTTTGTACGAGAGTCTTCCCCGACTCTTTGAGCGCGGCGACCTGCGAATAGCGACGAGCATATCGCGAAACTCGACGAGATCCGATTTGATTCCGATCGGGCCGTGTCCGGGGATGATGATGGTCTTGTCGCCTGCCTTAGCAACGTTTGCGTCTGCGGCAGCGATGGTGCCGTCAATATTTCCGCCAGAGGAATAATCGATAAACGGATAGACGCCGTTCCAAAACGTGTCGGCCACGTGCATCACGTCAGCGTTCGTGAAGTGCACGCAGATGTCGCTGTCGGTATGGGCTGGCTCGTAGTAGTCCAACTCGATACGCTCGCCATTGAGATCAAGTCTGAGATCTTTCTTGAAGACGGTTGTGGGCAACGCGCCCTTCGGCGCGGCCGGGAAGGTGAACCGCCAGCCCTGCACGCGATGTCGAACCGCCAACCGCTTGCGGGTGTTCTCGTGCGCGGTGATGGCAGCGCCGGCATCGTGCAGCCAGTTGTTCCCATCCGTGTGATCGAAGTGCCAGTGTGTGTTGACTAGGCGAGTGATCGGCTCGCCGCTGATGCTCGCGAGGGCCTCAGTGATCTTCGGCTGAGAAGCCGCGATTCCGGCATCGATCAGCAGCTTGCCGTCCGCGCCGGGAAGGACCGCGATGTTTCCGCCGGAGCCCATCAGCACGCTGATGTTGCGGCGCAGCGGTGTAATCGTGATCTTGCCGGTTGCAGCTGCGGTTTTGATGATGTCGACGGGACCATCATCAGCAAACAATCGACGCGGCAACAAGCACGCAGTGGCCACCGTAACACCGGCGGCAACCACGAAACGTCGACGCGATACACCAGTCCCCGCTTGAGCGAACGATTTTGAATCATTCATCATGTTGCTGCTCCGTTAAGCGTTCCTTGGCCGCACCTTCTGCAACCTGACGAACCGAGAATCGCTTGTGAACGTGCTGGGGACAGTTCATGTCCCATGCTTCGATCGTGAACGTGATCGCACGTTCGACCTTGCCCGGATAATCCGCATCCGTCAGCCGCTCAAGCAACGCTGGATCATTCGCGACCACCCTGGCCGTGCCCCACAGTTTCACGCGACGGCTGGTTGCGTAGTCCATCAGGAAGATGAACGCCTTCGGGTTCTCCGACAAGTTGCCGAGCGTGAGATACTGGCCATTGCCGCCGAAGTCGGCGAAGCCAAGCGTGTGATCGTCGATCACCTTCAGAAATCCCGGCGCGCCGCCGCGGTATTGAATGTATGGCTGCCCCTCCGCGCTGGCGGTGCCGAGATAGAACATGTCCAGCTCCGCAATGAACTCCGCCAGCTCGGGCGTGACCGTGGTTTCCCAGCCGCCGCTACGCTCCATTCGTTCGTAACTTTCACGAGAACCGTTGCGTTCCTGTATCGCCTTGACGGCCGGCGTGAACGCGATGTTGCTCGGAACCTCTTGCATGACCACACCTCGCTCACTTGCCAGCGTCGCGCTGCGCGGTTCGCGCCGGCTGCTGCTTAGCCACGCTCCGATCGAGAAACCCGAGCATCAGTCGACCGATCTCGTCGACGCTGTCTTCCAGCGCGAAGTGGCCGGAATCCAGCAGATGAAACTCCAGGTTCTTCAGATCGCGCTTGTATGGCTCGGCGCCGGCGGCGGGGAAAATCTTGTCGTTCTTGCCCCACACGATCAGCATCGGGGGCTGATACTTGCGGAAATATTCCTGCCAACTCGGATACAACGGCGGATTGCTGCCGTAGCTGAGAAACAGGTCGAGCTGGATCTCGTCATTCCCGGGACGGTCGAGCAGGAACTGATCGTGAGCAGGCCCGTCCGGGCTGACGAGTTCGGGCCGCTTGAAACCCTCGGTGTACTGCCACTTCGTTGCGTCGTACGTGAGCAGGTTGCGAATCGCATCGCGCTTCTCTTTGCTGTTCGGAGCTTGCCAATATTCCTTGATCGGCTTCCAGAATTCGTTGTCCAATCCCTCGTCATACGCATTGCCGTTCTGCACGACGATCGCTGAGATGCGGTCGGGATGTTTGGCAGCCAATCGATATCCAACCGGCGCGCCGTAATCCTGCACGTAGATCGCGTACTTCGTCGCGCCGACCTTCTCAGTAAACTCATCGATCACCTTCGCGAGATTGTCGAACGTGTAAGCGAACCCGTCGTGCGGCGGCATCGAGCTGTGTCCGTAACCCGGATAGTCCGGCGCGATCACGCGATATCGCGTCGCGAGGACCGGAATCAGATTGCGAAACATCTGGGAGCTGGTCGGAAAACCGTGCAGCAGCAACACCGTCGGCGCATCCTTCGGGCCAGCTTCGCGGTAGAAGATGTCGAGATCCCCGACTTTGATCGTTTTGTACAGAATCTGATTTGCGACGACCGGTGCTGCTGAAGGCACGGGTGTCGTCGGTTCCGCCGCTATGCCGAGCGGGGCGATTCCCACCGCCAATGTGGCGGCCACAAACAATGAGAAGGCGACAGAGGTATTCGTTTTGCGGTTCATGATCGTATCTCCAAGTATGAAAGGTGTGGTGTTCAGTTTACTTCCGCTGTGGGATTTCGAATTCGATCGTTTTGCTGTCGATCACCTTGTGCGTCGGGCTTTCCAATTCGAACAGCACCGTGTGCGGCCCGGGTGCGAGTCCGTTGATGCTCAGGGGTTCGCCGCTGGCGTCCAGCCAGTGCCAGGGGAGATCGTCTACCGTGATGTGCAGATGTCCGATGCGCGGGAGAATTTGCAGCGCGTACGGCCCATAGACCGGCATGATCCGAAGGTTCTCGGCGCGATAGCGAATCACGACATAGCCTGTCGCGAGCTGCGCGGGGAGCGGTGCGTCGACGATCAGTCGCGCGGGGGGTTGTGCGGAGAGGGCAACGACCGGAACGGGATTGAAGCCGGCTGCTTCAGGTGTTGCGTTGGCGGTTGGACTGACCGGCGAAGCAGGAGTTGCTGATGCGGGAGATGCCTTCCACGGCGATTTCGCCGCACGGTCGATGAGCTGCGCGACTTCTTCCGGATGCGAGACCATCACGACATGTGACGCGCCCTTCACCTCGATCGTCTCGATCGCCCCTGCGCGTTTGGCCATGAATGCGTGGGCGGCGGGTGGGATGTTCAGGTCGAGCGCGCCGTAGATGAAAAAGGAAGGGATCGTCTTCCACGCCGGCGAGCCGGACGGCTCGTGAAGCGCGGCTTCGGTGACGGGCCGCTGCGTGGCGAACATGAGCTTCGCGTCGGCATCGGGGACGTCCGCCGCGAACTGCGCGCGATACCTTTCCCTTTGGATGTAGATATCCTTGTTGCCGTCTGCCAAGAGAACAGGCGGCGCGAGCGCTGGCCCGAGCGTGCCGCCGGGGAACTTGCCGGACAGATCGGCAGCGCTCTCGCCGGCGTCGGGGGCGGTTCCGTCGATGTAGACGAGCGCTTTGACGTTGCGCTTTCCGTACGCGGCATTGCTGATGACCGATCCGCCGTAGGAATGGCCGACGAGCACGACTGGACCTTTGATGTTGTCGAGAACGGTCGCGACATAATCCGAATCCGTCCGCAGGCCACGCAGTGGGTTGGCGACCGCGATGACGTTGTGATCCTTCGCGAGCAACCTGGGGATCACGCCGTTCCAGCTTGATGATTCGGCGAATGCGCCGTGGACGAGAACGATGGTGATTTCGCCGGCGACTGCTTGCGGAGCCGCGTGCGCGATCGCGCCTGCGTAGAGGATCGTCGCCACTGCGGCGGTGAGAATGGTGAGTGTCATTGTGCGCTCCTTTGAGAAGCTTGGTTGACGTTGTAGTTACAGGCCAAGATCGGAAAGCCCGGGATGATCATCCGGTCGCCTTCCGAGCGGCCAGCGGAATTTGCGGTCTGATTCCTTGATGGGCAGATCGTTGATGCTCGCGTGGCGGAAGCGCATCAGGCCGTCTTCGGCGAATTCCCAGTTTTCGTTTCCGTACGAGCGCGACCAGTTGCCCGAATCATCGCGGCACTCGTAAGCAAAACGCACCGCGATGCGATTGCCGTCGAACGCCCAAAGTTCCTTGATCAGTCGATATTCAAGCTCGCGCGTCCACTTTCGCATGAGCAGCGCGACGATCTCGGCCCGCCCGGTGACGAACTCGGCGCGGTTTCGCCAGCGGGAATCAACGGAGTAGGCGAGCGCGACTTTTTCCGGGTCGCGCGAGTTCCAGCCGTCTTCGGCGAGGCAGACTTTCTGGATCGCGGTCTCGCGAGTGAACGGCGGCAATGGAGGTCTGCTGGACATGATGCACCGTTGGATGGAGTCGTGCGGCGAGTCGCGGTTTATGCTTTGACGAACGCCAGCAGTTCTTCATTCACCCGATCTTTCAGCGTCGAACACATTCCGTGCGGTGCGCCATTGTAGACCACCAGCTTTGCGTTCTTCACGATCTTCGAAGACATCATCGCGGATGCGCCGATGGGAACGATTTGGTCGTCGTCGCCGTGAAGGATGAGCGTCGGAATGTCGAAGCGCTTCAGGTCTTCGGTGAGATCCGTTTCGGAGAATGCCTTGATGCAGAAGTAAGACGCGGGAAAGCCGGCCAGCATGGATTGCCACCAAAACGAATCGATCACGCCCTGCGAGATCCTCGCGCCCGGCCGGTTGTAGCTGTAGAACGGGAGAGCCAGTTCCTTCCAGAACTTCGACCGATCTGCGACAACCGACGAGCGAAGCTGCTCGAACGCGTCGATCGGCAATCCACCGGGATTGGCGGGCGTCTTGAGCATCAGCGGCGGAATAGCACCGATGAGCACGGCCTTGGCGACGCGGCCCGTGCCATGACGGCCGATGTAGCGCGTCACTTCGCCCCCGCCAGTGGAATGACCGACGTGGATCGCGTCCCTCAGATCCAGCTTGCCGGTCAAGGCGGCGAGATCGTCGGCGTAGGTGTCCAAGTCATTGCCATTCCACGGCTGACTTGAGCGACCATGCCCACGACGATCGGCGGCGATGCAGCGATACCCGCGCGACGCCAGGAAGAACATCTGATCCTCAAACGCGTCCGCCGTCAGCGGCCAGCCGTGACTGAAGACCACCGGCTGGCCCGTGCCCCAGTCCTTGTAGTAAATCTGCGTTCCGTCTTTCGTGGTAATGGTGCTCATCGGATTCACTCCTGTCTTGCGGTTCCGAGGTTCAGGCTGTTGATTCGTCCACATCCGACTAAGCGCAAGCGAAGGACAGGTAAGGCGACTGCGTCCGGGTTGTGACGTGAATCTGACCAAGTTTGTTCCCGAACTTGAGCCTCGTATACTTCGTCGCGATGTCCGCGGATCGGACCACCATCGCCGTGCAGCATTATCTCGACGAGCTGGCCGGCGCACAGGGCAAGACGGAGGCCGAGCCGATCGTCGGCGCGCTGCTCGGCCGCGCGGTGAACAGGCTTCACCTGTTGTGCGGCGCGCTCCTGCTTCGCGGCTATCCACGCCTCACCCGGCCCCCTCTGAACCTTCAAACCGAGGAAATGCTCAGCGCGGTCGTCGAACGGCTGCTGAAGGCCATGCGCGAAGTGCGCCCGAAGACTGTTCGGCAATTCTTCGCCTTGGCGAACCAGCACATCCGCTGGGAACTGAATGACCTTGCCCGACGCTTAGATAAAATGGAGCCGGCCGGGCAAATCCACGAGTCAGCGATGCCGGCTCCGGTCGAGTCGAGCGGATCGCGGCCGAGCTTGAACTGCCAGCGGATGCTCGAAGCGATCGAGGGTTTGCCCGAGGACGAACGCGAGGTGTTCAGCTTGGTTCGCATCCAGGCAATGCCGCAAACGGAGGCGGCCGAGGTACTGGGTATTTCAGTCAAGACCGTTCAGCGACGCCTCAACCGCGGCCTGGTGCTTCTCGCGGCGAAAGTGGGAGATCTTCAACCGTCCCCCGACACGATAGTGTGATCGCGAAGGTCGCAGCGCATGGATCAGGAACAGCGCATCCAGCAACTTCTTGAGCAAATGCTGGAGTCGACATGCGCGCCCGATGCGGTCTGCGCCGACGATCCCGAGCTGTTGCCGAAGGTGCGGGAGAGATGGAGGCAGCTTCAAGGCATTGAGGCGGGATTGGACGAACTGTTTCCCGGTTCCGGTCCAGCGATTGCCCGGGACAAGGAGTCGCCGGCACGTCGCGGAGCGAACCTCCTTCCTGACATCCCCGGCTACGACGTGCTTGCTGTGCTCGGCAAAGGCGGAATGGGCATCGTTTATAGAGCGCGGCACCGGCAGTTGAATCGGATTGTCGCGGTGAAGATGTTGCTCGCTGGCGAGTTCGCAAGCGCGGTGGAGCTGACACGATTCATGCGCGAGGCCAAAGCGGTCGCCGCGCTGCAAAATCCGAACATCGTGCAGGTACACGATGTCGGTGATGTGCGCGGCCGACCGTTTTTCACTATGGAATTCGTTGCGGGCGGATCGCTTGCCGATCGAAACCTCGGCACACCGCGCGCACCGCGCGCCGCAGCGGAACTGATCCGCGCCATCGCAACGGCTGCGCACGCGGCACACGCGGCGGGCATCGTGCATCGCGACCTGAAGCCGGCCAACATCCTGCTGACCACCGACGGCAGTCCGAAGATATCCGATTTCGGGCTCGCTCGTCAGTTGGAAGGCGACGACGCGATCACGCTCAGCGGCGCACGCATCGGAACACCGAGCTACATGGCGCCCGAGCAGGCGATCGGAAACACCCGCGCGATCGGTCCGGCGACGGACGTGTATGCGCTCGGTGCGATTCTCTACGAGCTCCTGACGGGCAGACCGCCGTTCCTGGCGACCAGCGCTGCCGAAACAGAACGGCAGCTGATCTCCGAAGAGCCGGCGCGTCCGTCCCAGTTGAATGCCGGAATCGCGCGGGACA
>JACMJD010000258.1 GCA_014380825.1 Phycisphaerae bacterium
GAGTATCGCGTCAGGTCGGTATTCTCGATATTCGAAGGAGGCTGCCGGTGCGCCGCCGAGTGATACTTGCGTGCATTCTGATGGGCCTGCCGGGCGTGGTTGCATTGACGGAAGCGTCGTACCCGATCCCGCGCGACGGCCGTGCGGTTCGGGCGCATGTCGAATTTTGGAATCAAGCCAACTCAGCACCTTCCGACCCAATGCCCGCGAGCGTGCGGAACGTGACCTATCCGCTCGTGATGGCACCGTCCGGTTTCTTCTAAACGACGCGCAGCGCGCCGCGATCGTAAAATAAAATTTTTACATTTGATTCTGAATTGAAATCGACGATTTTGAAATTGCGCTGCGCGCCGCGCGGGATTTGGGTTTGTGATCAGCAGGAATTCGATCATCGTGACCGCGCCCGCCAGCGACAACATCACATGACCCGGGGGATCACAGAGTTAACGAGCGGGCCGGCATCAAGCTGCCTGGGCGGCGGAAGTTTTGGGCACGCTCTCCGGTCGAAGCACAGACGTCAGCTCCGCGCCGATGCTGCTCAGTCCACCAAACGTGTCGCAACGCTTGACCGTGTACAGGAGCGATTTCACCGACTTGTCCGGCTGCGGAAGCTGAATGATGAATTGGGTTTCGAGCTCCATCCGATCGGTATGGGTCACGCCGATGCCCGTCGCCGAAAGGTCGCGCAGTTTGACCTGCACGGGCTTGTCGAGGATGCCCCGCGAGCACGGCGTGATCGTGACTTTGCCGTCGCGACGCAGCCGCTTGTTCCTTCGGTTGTCCGCGTTTGCTTTGCCGTTCTCGTCCGCGATCGACATTTCCAGCAGGCGTTCGGATGCGCCCGCGAGAATCTGGTCGTATGTAACCGACGTGTTCACGCGGACGTCGAACAGCCCGGCGAGCTCCGACGTCTTCATGCTGACCTGGCACAGCAACGCATCGGACCGGATCTCATCAAGCTGGAAGAGCTCGCGCAAACTGCGCCGCACTGCACTGATCGAGTCGCTGGCCTCTTTCGGGTTGACGAAGATTTCCGCACAGCGTCCGGCGAGCCAGATCACCTGGGTGATCTTCTTCAGCTCGTTATCTTCCACGTCGTGCGGGTTATGGTGTGCAGCGATCGGCGTGCTGAGCCGCGGCGGAAGCTTCCAGTGTTCGGCCAGCAACGCGCCAGCCTCAGCGTGCGTGAGCCCAAGCTCGTGCGATTCGATGACGATCAGTTCCTGATGAGTCTTTGCGCGGTCGTAGATGAAACCGTAGCGCTCTTCCATAAGCTGGTTCAAGAGCAGCGCGCCGATGTCCATCAGCAGCGCGGAAATGAAGCAGTCTTCCTGAAGATAGTGGGTAACCTGTGCAGCGATCACGCGTGCGGCGGTGGCGGCGTACATGCTGCGACGCCAGTATGCGAAGTAGTCGAAACTGCCCGCGCGCTGGTTCTGAAGCGTGCTGACCAACGTGAAGCCCAGCACCAGCGTCTTGACCGAATGCACGCCCAGCAGCGCGACCGCCTGCTGCACGCTGCTGACCTTGTTGCTCATCCCGTAGAACGGGGAGTTCACGGCGCGAAGCACGCGTCCCGACAGGCCCGGATCCTGCACGATCAACTGCGCCAGTTCTTGCGGTTCGCCCTTATCGCCGACGGTCAACTGAAGCACGCGAAGTGCCGCCGCCGGGAGCGTCGGAAGACTGTCGCAGGTCCGGATTCTTTCTCGCAGATTGTCCATGTGTCGGTTGCCCCTATAACTGGCATCGGCCACAGATGCGGTAGACTTGATGTTTGGTTCGACCGCCGCCAAAAAGCCTTAGGTTGATAACGTACATCGACTGCGACTCTGCAACAGGAGACACATGAGAAGTCATCTGACAACGTTGGTAATGCTCCTTGCCGTTCTTGCTGGGGTCGGTTGCAAGATCGTGGGCGATGAGTCTTCGGTGGAGAGCACGAAAGGCGAGACACGCGTCGACGTCAACGCCCTGCCGCTAAACGTGACGGCCGCCGTTAAGGGCGTGATGCCAACCGGGACGATCACCGCGGCCGAAAAGACAATGTACAAGAACAAGCTCGTGTACAGCGTGGACGTGCGGGACGGCGAGAAGGAATACGATATCGTCGTCACGCCGGACGGGCAGATCCTCAGCAACAAGTTGGATGCCAGCGCGAAGAATCCATAGTGACCCGTAGCTCCTGATCGCTCATACCGCGACGCGCGAAGTCGTCCGCAACGCGATCGGCGGCACCCGCGCTGGCTCATGGCGAGCCTGCTTCAGCAGGCGTGTAGCGGGTTCCAGCGTCGAGGCGATCTCTTCGATCTGCGACTCGTTCCACGACACAAAGCTCCGCAACTGCATCACCCATAGCGCCGACAGATCCAGTTCCAGCGCCGTTTCGACCATCCGAGAAATATACTGTCGCGTCGGCGGAACGGTGCCGCGCTCGACGCCGGCGCTTTGCATCGTCACCGCGGCGATCGGATCGCCGCCCCGGTATGGTGCGACCGCGACATCGATCAGTTGCGACGTGCCGATCTCCTTGCCGCGCTCGTTGGTGCGTCGATCGTGCATCTGTTCGAGCAATTTGAATGTCGGCACGGAAATGTGAATGAGCGCGCCGAAGACCGATTTGCCCGGCTCTTCGATGATGTCCGCGACTCCGCCGCCCCAGTATTCGTCGTAGCGCGGGAACGCGAGTCGATAGTGCGGCAGCACGGCGGCGCGTCCCTGCGAGCGGAACAGGGGCGCGCGAAAACTGTACCGATCGGACCACTCGGCGATCGATCGCCAATTCATGTCGTGACCGTATGCGAAATACCACATGGCGTTCTCTTCCGCGCTCAAGCCGAACGATGATCGGCGAGAGCGGTTAAGCTTTGATGAAGATCAGGTTCTGCGAAGCGAGAAAGCGGATCAGGCAGCGCGACAACGTTTATGGTGTTGGCGACGCTGCTGACAAAGGTGGCACTGACCTACGGCGATCTGCGCGGTGCTCGCAGAAATGAGGGCGGGAATCAAAATGGCCGAGGTCGTGATAAGGTTCATGCTCGTTACCTGCTCGCCGACCAATTGAGTCGGCTTTCGCAATCTACAGGTATGACGACGGACGTCAAGGGTTATTTCAATGACGTTGGTGTAAGCCGGTTATCCCGTCAGGTTTCAATGATCTTCACCAGCATTTGGCGCTCTCTCGGGCCGTCGAACTCACAAAAGTAGATGCCTTGCCATTGCCCCAGCACCAACTTGCCCTTCTCGATCAGGACAGTGGCGCTGTTGCCCAGCATCGCGGTCTTCAAGTGTGAATCGCTGTTGCCTTCGCCGTGCTGGTAGAACGCTTCTCTCTTCGGAACGAGCTCCTCGAGCTTGGTCAGCAGATCGTGCTGGACATCCGGATCAGCATTCTCGTTAATCGTGATGGCGGCCGTCGTGTGGGGGCAGTAGACGATGACGACGCCGTCGAGCGCGTTGGATTTCTTCACGAGCGCTTGCACGCGAGACGTGACGTCGATCATCTGGCTGCGATCGCGCGTCGAGATCGTTTCACGATGGATCGGATAGTTTTGCATTTGGCCGATTTCCGATAATGCGGCGAAGGTCGTGTCGAACATGAACGTCCCGCGCGCTCTTGAGGACAAGGTTGAATCGCCCGCTGCGGCGATAAAATCGCTCGTCGCGCACCATCAATTTGCCGACGACGATCCATCGCCGCGGCAGGTGGCGCGAAAGCAGGATCGCGATCGTCTTGGCAAGTTCGTCCTGCTCGCGCATGCACGTCGCGATCATCCGATATTCGCCGGCGCCGGGGAAGTGGATTTGCGGGAAAGAATCGCCTGTCGATTCGAGACGATCGCGCAGAGCATTCAGTGCGTTGGAAATCGCATCGCGATCGGCGTGGGACCATCGCTGAGCGGTCGATCGACGGTGCTGGATCGCGTCTTTAAGCTGCGGCTTGAATAGCGCTCGCATGGCGAGGATTTTCCACATCGGGCAATCGCGCGGCACGCCGACGATGATCTGCTCAGCCCGCGCTCGCCGCCGCCCCGCACCGCGCGGCCAGACTGGAAATGGCCTTCTGCTCACGGCAGATCATAGCCCTGATCAAGTCCATTGGAATTGGTTCCGATCAACCGATAAGCTTGAAAATTGCGCCCTCGTCGATCGCGCAACGCGGAGTAATTCACGTGATAATTCGCTGTCCACATTGCCAGCATTCAATGGAACTCAAGGGCGTGAAGCCCGGCGTGTTCCATCCGCGTTGCGTCGCGTGTAAGGAAAAATTCCTGCTTCAGATTTTCCCGGATGCAAGCCGCGCACCCGTCGTTGCAGCCGAGCATGATGCGAAGGCGGAGACGCTTGCACCAGTCGCGATGGATGTCGCCGCTAAGCCACAAGTGGCGAATCGAATCGCGAGCTCGAGTGTTCAAACGGTGGCTCCGGCAGCAACACGACCCGTCGCGCGAGCTGTCCGCGAAACCAGCGTGGCGATCAACGCCGGCCCTGAGCGCTCGCAGATCGTCGACGGCACTGGTCCGCTCACCGACGATCTCGACGCGCAAATCGTCGGCGCAACCATCGGCGGATATCACGTCACCCAGAAGCTCGGCGCGGGCGGCATGGGTGCGGTGTACCTCGCGAGGCAGATCTCGCTGGATCGCGATGTGGCGCTCAAAGTTCTCGCACCGAATCTGGCGAATGATCCGCAATTCGTCGCCCGCTTCACCCGCGAAGCGTACGCGGCCGCCCAGCTTTCGCATCACAATGTGGTTCAGATCCACGACATCGGCGCGCAGAGCGATCTGCACTTCTTCTCGATGGAATTCGTCGAAGGTCGCACGCTGGCGCGCCTGGTCGATGAGCACGGGAAGGTGGATGCGGAGCAGGCCGTCGGTCTTGTGCTGCAAGCGGCGCGCGGACTGAAGTATGCGCACGATCACGGGCTGATCCATCGCGACATCAAGCCCGAAAACCTGATGCTCAACGAATCGGGCATCGTGAAGGTCGCGGACCTCGGTTTGGTCAAACGTCGCGGCATTAACGAAACCTCGATCACTGGTGTGCCCGGCGGCGATGCGGGTTCGCCCGACAAGACCCAGGCAAACATGTCGATGGGCACGCCCGCGTACATGTCGCCGGAGCAGGCGACCGATGCGGCGCAGGTGGATCAGCGTGCCGACATCTATTCGCTGGGCTGCACGTTGTATGACCTGCTCACTGGTCGCCCGCCGTTCGTTGGGCGCACGGCCATGGAGGTGATCACCAAGCATCAGCGCGAAGCCGTTGTGCCGCCGGACATGGTCGTGAAGAACGTGCCGCGCACGCTGTCGGAAATCCTGCTGAAGATGATCGCGAAGAAGCCGGAGCAGCGCTATCAGACGATGACCGACGTCATCAAAGCGCTGGAGGATTTCCTGGGCGTCGCACAGACCGGCCCGTTCACGCCGACCGAAGAACACACCAAGGTGCTGGAGTTCGCCGTTGAGCGATTCAACGGCAGCAAGTGCGCGACGATCCGCAACGTGATGATCGCGGTGTTCTTCCTGCTGTGCGCAGCGCTGGCAGTGTTCATCGGAATGACGCGCAGCGGTGCAAGCCAGAACGACGAGATCGTCCGCAAAATTCAGTGGACCGGCGCATTCGTCGGGATGGCGATCTTGACTTCGCTGTCTTATTTTCTCATCACCGGGTTCACGCAGCGCACGCATCTATACATGAAATTCCGGCAGCTCGCGTTCGGGTCGAGCCTCGGCGACTGGCTGCTCTGGATATTCGTCTCGCTCGGCGCGCTGGGCTTGTTGATTGTCTTCAAGCAACTGGTGCCGTGGCTGATCGTTGTGGGAATTGCCGTGTTCGTTGCTTGCGCGTTTCATTGGACGATCGACTTGGCGCTAAGCCGCGAGCGGCAGACGCCGATCTCGCAAGTGGAAGCGATGCTCAAGACGATGCGCCTGCGCGGGCTGGACGAAAACTCGTTGCGGCAATTCGTCTGTCGTTATTCGGGCAAGCGGTGGGTAGAATTCTACGAAGCGATGTTCGGCTACGAAGCAATACTCTAAGC
>JACMJD010000259.1 GCA_014380825.1 Phycisphaerae bacterium
GCGTCGATTTTTTGCTGCATGCGCCGGCTGCCGGTGGCATCCCAGACCACGGCGACGACCTGCACCACCTGTCCCGACGGGGAAATCACCGGCGAGGCGATCATCTCCAGGAACTGCTGATCTTCGATTGTCAGGGCGTAACGTTTTGAGCGGGAGATGAAGGCGGGCGGGTCGGTTGCTTGCTGTTGCGCAGTCGGCGGGGGCGATACCTGTTTGCTGAACAGCTCGAACGCCTCCTGACACGTGCGACGAATTTTCTCGTGTACGCGTGCAGGCCACGCCTGCATCTTTTTGTTCATCCAGTTACAGCGGCCTTCGCCGTCGACAATGCAAACGCCTTCGCCGATCGTGTTGAGGATCAGGTTTGCCTGTTGAGAAACGAGTGCGCGTTCCAGCGGAAGGAAGTCGGCGGAGTCGGAAAAGATCGCGGCGAAGTGATCGTTGCGAAGCGCTTCGATCGCGCCGTCGATGCTGCAGGTTTCAACGATGTCGCAAGTCTGGCGAAGTGAGTCGACAATCGCGGCGTTGACAGTGCTCTGCCCGGCCAGCACCAGAACTTTTGATCGCGTTTCGTGCAACCGCTTTCACGCCGACAAAAGAGGAACCTTTAATCTTAGAAACGCCAAGGCCCTTCCGTCAACCGAAACGTCGACAGTTAACAACTTAAACCGATGGCTGTAACGCTGTTACGGCGGCGGCAGCAAGCGATTCGGGTGCAAAATCGGCTTGATTTACCGACGTTCGCGCACGCCGGACCGGTGGATCGCCGCCCCGCTGACCGACCGCGACGCGCAAGACAACCTCACCATTTTCAAATGTCGCAAAGGCCGCGATGGGTGAATGGCAGTCGCCGTCGAGCGCCCGCACGACCTCGCGCTCTGCGGCGACGCAGTTCGCGGTGATCGGATCATCCAGCGCCGACAGAAGCGAACGCGTCGGCTCGTCATCACGTCGACACTGCAACGCCAGCGCACCCTGACCGGCGGCAGGAAGCAGTTCGTCGGTGGACAACACTTGCATGAATGATTCATCGAACGCGCCGATGCGCTTCAGCCCCGCCAGCGCGAGGATCGCCGTGTCGAAATCGCCCGCACGGACTTGCCTGATGCGGGTATCGATGTTGCCGCGCAGCGATTCGATCCGCACGCCCGGGTTTCGTTCCAGGATCTGACATCGTCGTCTCAAGCTGGATGTTCCAATCCGCGCGCCGGCAAAGTACGGCCCGCGCCTCGGATCGCGCATCACCGCGACGTCGCGCCCATCTTCTCGCCGCGGAACTGCCGCCACGACAAGCTTACCGACCGCTGCTTCCACCAGCGGCATGGTCACCGGCATGTCTTTGTAACTGTGCACGGCGAAATCGATCTCGCCACTCAACAGCGCGATCTCGATTTCCTTGGTGAACAGTCCCTTGCCACCGATGTCGTACAACGGCCGATGCATCACGCGGTCGCCGGTGGTTTTGACGATCACCAATTCGACCCGAAGTTTGGGGTGCAGCGACATCAACTGACTCGCGATCAACTGGCTCTGCGCCTGCGCAAGAACGCTGCCCCGCGTACCGAGTCGAAGAACCGGCCGATCTGTCAAAACTGGCGAAATCACGTGATGGTATTTGCTCTCATTGGCATCACCTGTCTATATACGAAGCAATGACAGGCTTTGAAGCGTGCGTAGTGTACGGCGCTTCGGGCGCAATTGAAGGAGCATTGATTCATGCCATCTCGCGTCTTCGTCACCGGCGGCAGCGGATTTGTCGGCAATGCTGTAATCGACGAGCTGCTCTCGCGCGGCCACGCGGTCAATGCGCTGTCACATCGCGGATCGCTCGAGGGATTCGGCGATGGTGTTCGCGCGATCAAAGGCGGCCTGTTCGACAACGATGAGATGGATGAAGGCATGCGCGGCGTCGATGCTGTCATTCATCTCGTCGGCATCATCATGGAAAAACCGAGCAAGGGTGTGACGTTCGAACGAATTCACACGCAAGGCACGCAATCGGTCGTCGACGCGGCGAAGCGGAACAGCATCCAGCGATACGTTCACATGTCGGCGCTTGGTGCGAGACAGGATGCCCGCAGCCGGTATCACAAGACGAAATACGCCGCCGAGCAATACGTTCGCGAAAGCGGGCTCGACTGGACGATCTTCCGCCCGTCGCTGATTCACGGACCGAAGGGCGAGTTCATGCGGATGGAAGCGAAGTGGGCCCGCATGTCCGCCCCGCCGTTTCTATTTATGCCGTATTTCGGCGGACGAAAGGCGGGCAAACTTCAGCCGGTCTATGTGAAGGACGTCGCCCGTGCGTTCGTCGATGCGCTGGAGAAGAATTCCACCATCGGCGAGATCTACCCCTTAGCGGGCCCGAACGAAGT
Source organism: Phycisphaerae bacterium (assembly GCA_014380825.1). The sequence continues at coordinate 2,376 of JACMJD010000259.1, forward strand.
CACCTGGCCACAGTTGCACAAGACGGCATCGAGCGCGATCGTCGGGCGCGAGCGGATGACCGGCTGGATTCCCGTGCCGATCGCAAAGGTCGTCGCGAAAATGCCAGGCGCGCCGTACAACACGGATCAGGTGATCATGTCGCAGGAAAACAACACCACCGACATCCGTAAGTTCACCGATGCGTTTGGGTGGGAGCCGCAACCGTTCGAGCCGACGCTGCGGAGTTATGCGGGACAGATGTGACGACTGCGCCGCTTGCGGCGTCGCAGATCAGGCAATTCGCA
>JACMJD010000260.1 GCA_014380825.1 Phycisphaerae bacterium
TGTCTCGTGGTTGCACCTAAAAACCCTGTGGGTGGGCGCACGCGTTTTGTTGTGCGCCGCGGCTTCGCGCGGCGCGCGACCGGTGTGGTAAACCGCTGGGTCATAACCAAGCAGCGTCATGGTCGCGACGTCGCTGCCGGATTCGAAACCTTCAGGAACAGTCCGGACCAATCCCTGACGACCGTCCATCGCTATACGATCCATGTTTGGCGTGCGCGCCGCTTCGATCGGGGTCTTCCCACTAAGTTCCGGTAACGGATCATCCGCAGCGCCGTCGGGGATGATGATGGCGTATTTCATGGGAGGAGATCGTTGACGTAGCAGACAGGAATCTGCCGTAGCGACCGCAATGCATCGTCGTTTGTGACGAGCATATCGCACCGAGCATGAATCGCTGTCGCGGCGTGCAACGCGTCAGGAGTCTTCACCTTCTTGAGTTGTGCGCGGATGTCGGCCGCCGTCCCGAGAATTTCGCGGGAGATCGGCACGAGCGAAATTCCCGGCAGTTCCAGGAATCGCATGTAATCGTGCAGTAGTTGTTGATCCTGCAAACGTTTCGGCAATACGGTCGCTTCAAGGATGGACAACTCGCTCGTTACGACTTGAAGTGCGCCAGCCTGCATTGCACCCCAGAGCGGCACGAGTCGCGCGAGATAGTCCTCGTTTTTCTCGACCGTGTAGATGATGATCTGAGCGTCGATATAGACGTGACCGGACGTTGGCAGGCTCAGCGATCCCACGAATCACGCTCCTGCTTGAGCTCGCGTTCCAGTTCTTCCCAGCTCTTCGCGGAGCGTGGACCGGGAGGTAACGAATTCAGAAAATCCAGCACGCCTCCCTTTGCATTGCGCGCGCCGCTTGAAGGGCGTACTGTGACTTCAACAGCGTCGCCTTCCTTCAATTCTGGCGATACGATTTCAATGCGTCCGCCCGGCAGAACTCGAGTTGTGACATGAATGTTGGGTCTCATGACTGCCACATCATACCACGAATCAACCGACAAATTCCTTAGGTTGATCCAGAATCCGCAGACACACCGTCGGTGGTTCGACCGTCATCAATCGATCAATCGCATGTAATGCCGCACGCATCGATCCTTCGCGCGCCTTGTGCGTCGTGATCACCACCGGCACGTGTTGTCCCTCGTCGCTCTCGCGTTGAAGCACCGCGGACAAGCTGATTCCGTTGCGCCCGAGCGCCTCGGCGACTTCCGCGAGCACGCCCGGCACGTCGCGGGCGCTCAGCCGCAGGTAGTATCGCGTCTCGAGCTGCTCGAACGGCAGAACATCCGCGATCGGCGTCGTGTCGGGATAAATCTTTAACTGCTCGAAAGCCAGCGGCGTGGTGCCCAGCGCGACGCCGATCATGTCTGAGACGACTGCGCTGGCGGTGGGCATCTGTCCCGCGCCGCGCCCGTAAAAAGACGTGTGACCGAGCGCGTTGCCGTAGACGCTGATCGCGTTAAAGCTGCCGCTGACGTCGGCCAGCACGTCGGATTGGTGGACGAGCGTGGGGTGTACGCGCAGGCTGATCCGATCGCTGCCGGCATCGCTGCCCAAGTCGCCTCGTTGCGCGATCACGAGCAGCTTGATGACGTAGCCAAGGTCGCGCGCGAACGCGATGTCCTGAGGTTGGATCGACTCGATCCCCTCGACGTGGATGTCCCGCTCGGTGATGCGCACGTTGAACGCGAGGCTTGCCAGCAGCGCGAGCTTTTGTGCGGCGTCCCGACCGGAGATGTCCAACGTCGGATCCGCCTCCGCGAAGCCGGCTTTCTGCGCTTCAGCGAGCGCCTGTTCGTACGACCAGCCGTTCTTGGTCATGCGCGTCAGGATCACGTTACACGTGCCGTTGACGATGCCGACGAGGGCGTCGATTCGGTTAGCGATCAGGCCGTGCGAGAGGGCGTTGATGATCGGAATCCCGCCGCCGCAACTGGCTTCGAAGGCGATGCAGGTGTCGTTCGCGCGCGCCAGCGCGAACAGCTCCGGCCCACGCGACGCGAGCAGGCTCTTGTTGGCGGTGACCACCGGCGTGCCGATGCGCAGGGCTTTCTCGACGTGCGTGTTCGCGTCCTCGACGCCGCCTATCAGCTCGACCACCATGGTGACGCGCGGGTCGTTCAACGCGGCGTCGACATCCGTCGTAAACGGCAGGATCGACGACTGTGCTTTGTGTTTTTCCAGATCGCGAACCACGACGTGGCGGACCTCAAACACCAGCCCGGTGCGCCGTTGCAGCAGCTCGCGCTGTTCGTTGAGAATGCGGATCACGCCCGACCCGACGATTCCGCAACCCAGCAGCGTGATTCCAACCGGTGTGGCCATGAGAGATCGTGAAATCTAAGTGAGGCGCGTACGTAGTCAAGCGAGTACTCGAACGTGGCGTGGGCGTCCCGCCCGCGCGCTTGCCGCTTGAGCGGCGGGGACACGGGCGGGACGCCCATGCCACATTTGGGGCAGTTTGACCTCATTCGCGCCTGCACTTACGATCCGCCGCACGATTTGCGAATATGTTTGCGATCCTTTCTGACATTCATGCCAACCTCGAAGCCCTCACCGCAGTGCTGGCGGAGATCGACCGCAGGGGCATCACGCAGATCGTGTGCCTGGGCGACGTCGTCGGCTATGGGCCGAACCCAATGGAATGTCTGGATCATGTGATTAACCGCTGCCGGGCGACGTTGATGGGCAACCACGACTTCGCCGTGTTTTTTGAGCCGTACAACTTCAACAGCGGCGCGGAATCGGCCTGCTATTGGACGCGCGAGGTGTTTGAGAACGATCCGGACCCGATTCGTCGCGCGGCCCGGTGGTCGTATCTGGGCAATCTGCCCGTGCGCGTGAAGACGAACGAGTTCGTCGCCGTTCATGCGAGCCCGCGCCGGCCGATCAATGAGTACATTTTTCCGGATGACATTTACACCAATCCGACAAAGTTCGTCAGCATTTTCGAGCGGTTCGAGCGGCTGTGCTTTGTCGGCCACACGCATGTGCCTGGGGTGTTTCTAGAAGGGCCGGACTTTTATAGCCCCGACGAGCTGGATTATCGGTTTGAATTGACGGATGAAAAGGCGATCGTGAACGTGGGTTCGGTTGGTCAGCCGCGCGATCGCGACCCGCGAAGCAGTTTTGTGGTGGTTCACACACCGGGCGATGCGAGCCTGGCACCGACTGATCCGTCGACGAGCGCGACCACGATTTCCGGACCGCGCATGCCGCCGGGCGGGTATCTCGAATTCGTTCGCCTGCCCTATGATGTGGAAACCACCGTGAAGAAGGTCGAAGCCATTCCGGCGCTGGATAATTTCCTCGGGACGCGCCTGCTCGACGGGCGTTGAAGCTCGACGGACGCTCCAAGTCATCTCACGCTGAGTCCAACGACGACCACGACGACGACGACAAAGGATTGATGGCCTGATGCAAACGAAGCGAACGATCATCGCCATGATGGTAATGATGGCGTTGGTTCTAGTCTGGACGCCGACGATCAACTGGGTCGGGCGGCAGTTGGGCTACGACATGAGCCCGCCGCCGCCGCTGGCGACGGAGGTGGCGCCGTCGACGACGCAACCATCGACCACTCAGCCGACGACGAGCGAATCGAGCGGGTTGGTCGGCAGTGGATCGACGATTTCGGCGTCGACGACATCGAGCGCCGCCGGGATGCGCGTCGCGTCGACGACGCAACCAAGCAGGTCCGAGCTGGGCTCGCCCGCGATGAA
>JACMJD010000261.1 GCA_014380825.1 Phycisphaerae bacterium
GCCCGTGCGGCTTGAGCCGCGAGAGCGCGGGCGGGACGCCCACGCCACTCAAAGCGTGGACGCATTGACCTGATGCACCGTCGCGCGATCGAGGATTCCGCTGAGCAGGTGTCGCATCGTGTGATAAATGCCGAGCGACACGACATGCTGATCGGCGTTCACGTGGTGACATTCTGCCGCGAACGGTGCATGATCGTTGGCGGACATCATGACCGTTACTGCCCCGTCCATGAAGTGATACGCGTTGCGCGCCGGGTCGTACCTCAGCTCATGCTCGAGCTGCTTAATGCGTCCGCGGATCGCCGGGCCGGACTCAGTTTGCCAGACGAAGAAGCCGTCGCGCGGCGCGGCTTTGCGGTAGGTTTCTTCGCTGCTGTAGAAACCGGGCTTCTGGATGAACGGGCCGCCGTACTCGGGGCAGAAGGTGTCGCAGTTGCCGCATTCGTTGCAGAAGTCGGCGTAGTTGGCGATTTGACGTTCCTTGTCGATCTTGAAGCGATGCGCGTCGCCGGGGCGCGTCGCGCCATTCGCTTCGATAATCACATCGCGATACTCGAAATCCACCAGCGGCGTCGGGTACGTGAAATTCGCGGCGTTCGGACAGACCGGGATGCATTTGTCGCACGTGATGCAATCGAAGATCACGAGGTGCGAATTGATCCGCTTGGGCACGGCGCGGTTTGCTTCAGCGCGATATCGCGGATCGTTCCGGGCGCGATCTGCTGCGATCGTGGTGTTGAGAACGCTTGCATGCTGGATCGCAGACAGCGTCACTGAAGTGACGCTGCCGCCGATCGCGATCGCGCGTTGACGCGCGGCTTCGCGCTGACCGAATGCGTCGAGGATAAAGTCCTCGACCGTTGACGCGCCGACCTTCTTCATCTCCGCGGCTAGCGTGGACATGTAGCCCGGCAATCGTCCATATCCGCCGGGTCTAAGCAGGTCGGTACAAATCGTCACGGGCACGAAACCGCACGCTACGGATTGCGCGAAATTCTGTCGATCGACGCCCGCGCTGAAGCTGATCGGCACGCTCGGACCAATGTCCTGCCTGAAGATGTCCGTCAGCGTCATCGTAATCACGTGCAGCGGCTGGCCGGAGAGATATTGAACCTTGTTGTCCGGCTTGAAAAAGTCGCGGTGATTCAAAACCTCCAGCGTGTTGCTGAACTTGCAGCCGAAGTTTTTGCCGTGAGTTGCCGCGAATGATTTCAACCGCGCAACCAGATCGATTGCCTCGTCATATTGCAGCCCCGATTCGTACGCGCTCGGATTGACCGTCAACTCGCGATACCCAAGTTGTTCGTGCAGAAGATTCTCCAACCGCGCCTTGCCGAGCATCGGCGGGTTCATCTTCACAATCACATGCAGGTTGCGCTCGGCGATCAGAAATTCGCAGATCCGCTCGATCTCGCCGGCCGGGCAACCGTGGAACGTGGAGAGCGTGACGGTCGATGAGAGCTGCTTGGGAAAATCGAGATCGCGCGCGAATTTGTATTGCGATGGAATTTGGGCACGCAGCTCGTCGATGATGCTCGACGCATCGCGCATCCCATCAAGAAATGTCTGAACCTTCTCACTGCGAATCCCCGCGAGGTCATATCCGACACTCAGGTCGAAAATGTATTCTCCCGGCTTGCCGCTTAGCGCGTTCCCCGACAACGTTTCATCGCGCCGAAAAATCTCGATCAGCATCATCGCCGCGACGTATTCGCGCAGCGATTGTTCGACCAGCAGCTCCTGCGACCATTCGATGTTGTAGCCGATATTCGTGACGTCGATGCACGGCCGGCCGATCTCGAGGCGGTCGTTCACTTGGACAGTCTTCAGCTCCATGATCCGCCCGCCGCCCAGGTAGCTCAGCAGAATGTTCTGCGCCATCTGGGTATGCGGACCGGCGGCAGGACCGGAAGCGTTCCCAGCGCGCTGCCCATGAAATCGCACGCTCAGATCCGGCCCATTTGGATCTGGAACGAACCATTTCTTGCGAGGCAGTCCGAACAGCGCAGCGTCAACCTTCGGCTCGAGATAGAGGCGGTTGATCAGGTCGGCGAACGATGCGGGAACGAGTTCGGCCATGCGGAACCAGAGAGATTGTGCGGTTTGAATCGAGACGCCCCGACTCACGGGATGCATTCTAACAAGACTTCGCGGCGTTTTGCGTTGTGAGTCGCGTGGAAGGTCCGTAAAATCGGCCACTTGCGCATGAGCACGCTTCAGACACAATCCGGCGCATCGCATTCGGTCCCGCAGAGGATCGAGTTTACGGTCAACGGCAAGGCGGCGACCGCATCTTCGGATGAGCAGCGCTCGCTGCTGTCCGTTCTTCGCGAAGACTTCGGATTTACCTCTCTTAAAAATGGTTGCGAACCGCAGGCGTCCTGCGGCTGCTGTCTATTGATGATCGATGGCAAGCCGCGCCTCAGTTGCACGATGAAGCCGCAACAGGCGGCCGGCAAATCGCTGACGACACTGGAGGGTCTGTCGGATGAACGCCGCAAGCAAATCGCCGATAGCTTCGTCAGTTGCGGCGGCGTGCAGTGCGGATTCTGCATCCCCGGCATGGCCATGCGCGGGCACGCGATCGTCGAAGAGAATCCGAACCCGACCCGGGCCGATATCAACTTCGAGCTGCGCGGTCATCTCTGCCGCTGCACGGGATATACGAAGATCGTCGATGCGATCGAACAATACGCGGCAGTGCGACGCGGCGAGCCGTGCAAGGTTGTCGACAACAGCGGACGCATCGGCACATCCCTCAAGCGTCACAACGGCACCGATCTGGTGCTGGGCGACTTCAAGTACATCGACGACATCACTGTCCCGGGAATGGTTTATGCCGCGATGAAATTCAGCGAGCATCCGCGGGCGCTGGTGAAAGGAATCGACGCGTCTGCGGCGCTGGCCATGGACGGCGTCGAACGCGTCATCACCGCGGCAGACGTTCCGGGCGATCGCTACGTCGGCCTGATCGTCAAAGACTGGCCAATCCTCGTCGCGATCGGCGAAGAGACGCGCTGCGTCGGCGACATCATTGCGATTGTCGTGGCGCGCGATCAGCATCTGGCGCGCCGCGCGGCGGAAGCGGTTGTCATCGATTACGAAGTCCGCACGCCTATCACGACCGTTGAAGATGCGCTCAAACCCGACGCGCCGAAGATTCATCCCAAAGGCAATCTGCTCTCGCGGTCGGCGATCGTGCGCGGCAATCCGGACGAGGCATTTGCGTCCGCGGCGCACATCGTCGAAGACACGTTCCAGACGCAGCGCATCGAGCACATGTTCCTCGAACCGGAATCGTGCCTCGTCACGATCGTCGGTGATAAAATCGGGGGCGAAAAGATCAGGGTGTTCTCGCAAGGCCAGGGAATCTTCGACGACCGCCGGCAGTGCGCGTCGGTGCTCGGCTGGCCGCTGGAGCGCGTCGACGCGGAGCTGGTGCAAAACGGCGGCGCGTTTGGCGGCAAAGAGGACATGTCCATTCAAGGACAAACTGCGCTCGCCGCGGCGCTAAGCGGCAAGCCGGTGAAATGCACGCTCACGCGGGATGAGAGCTTCCGCCTGCACCCGAAGCGCCACGCGATCAAGATGCATGTAAAGATCGCTTGCGACCACGATGGGCGCATCACCGCCGTCCGCTCGCGCATCAGCGGAGACAAGGGCGCGTATGCCTCCGTCGGCGGGAAAGTGCTCGAACGTGCCGCGGGTCACGCGTGCGGTCCGTATCGTGTGCCGGCGATCGACATCGAAGCGCTCGCCGTCTACACGAACAACCCGCCTTGCGGCGCGATGCGCGGTTTCGGCGCCAATCAATCCGCCTTCGCCATCGAGCAGCTTCTCAATCGCCTGGCGGAAAAGGTCGGCATCGACGCGTGGGAAATCCGCTGGCGGAACATTCTTCACCAAGGCGATCGCTTCGCGACCGGACAGAAGCTCGACAAGCCGTTCGGACTCGACAAAACGCTGCTCGCCGTGAAGGACATCTACCGCGGTGCGAAGTTCGCCGGTATCGCGTGCGGGATCAAAAACGTCGGCATCGGCAACGGCATGCCCGATCCCGGCAAAGCGATGCTGCGCGTCGAGCCCGACAGCAAAGTCAGCATTCGCACTGGCTACACCGAGATGGGCCAGGGCCTGTTCACCGTGACGATCCAGACCGCCGTGGAAGAAACGGGCCTGCCGCCCGAGACGTTCACTGCGCTGACCGACACCGCCGCCGATCTCGATTGCGGCCAGACGACCGGCAGTCGCGGCACGGTGCTGAGCTGCAACGCAGTCATTGATGCCGCGAAGAAGCTTCGCGCCGATCTCGATGCTGGCAAAAAGCTCAGCGACTTGATCGGCAAGGAATATCGCGGCGAATGGGTCTGCTCCTACACGCACAAGCTCGGCGCGCATGTCGACGAACCGAAGACACATCTGACTTACGGCTTCGCCACGCAAGTCGTGATCCTGAACGATGAAGGTCGCATCACCAAAGTGATCGCCGCGCACGATGTCGGCAAAGTGATCAACCCGACGCTGCTCGAGGGCCAGATGGAAGGCTCGATCCACATGGGCCTCGGCTACGCGCTGACCGAAGATTTCATCTGCGAAGGCGGGCATATCGTCTCCGACACGATCAAATCGATCGGCGTGCTGCGCGCCCACCAGATGCCGGAACTCGAGTTCATCTTCATCGAAGAACCCGACCCCGAAACCAGCTACGGCGCCAGAGGCGTCGGCGAGATTGGGCTGGTCCCAACCGCCCCGGCCGTCGCGGGCGCGCTGGAGAAGTTCGATGGGATCCGGCGAACAACGCTGCCGATGAAGGACTCGCCGGCGGCGAAATCGATCCTGGCGGCGCCGAAGAAACCGGTGCGACGCTAGATCGCATGCCAGCGGCGAAGGACGATATCGCGAAGGTTGTCGACGTTCGGATCGTCGCGCATCGGCGTGAAGTGTAGCGCGGACTTTAGACGCGCGTTCTCACGCAATGTCGTCGCTCGTGCAGAAACATCAGTTTCGCGCCGCTCGGCAGAAAAGGTCACCGCAATCACTGGTGACTCAGAACGGGAAGTTCTCTCCCATGAATTACGCCGCAATCGTCGTCGCCGCGAAGAACTATGAACGGCCGATGGTCGCGTTTCTGCGCGAGCTGATCGCGATCAAAGGCACCAGCGGTCACGAAAAGCCCGTCATCGAGCGCATCCGCGCGGAAGTCGAAAAGCTCGGCTCCGCCGACAAGATCTGGGTCGACGGGCTCGGCAATCTGCTCGTGCAAATCGGCTCCGGGCCACGGTTGATTGCCATGGATGCGCACATCGATACGGTCGGTGTCGGCAATCCGAGCGAATGGGCACACGACCCATACAAGGGAAAGGAAGAGAACGGCATCATCTACGGCCGAGGCGCGGGCGATCAGCGCGGCGCGGTGCCGGCCATGGTGTACGCGACGCGGATCATCAAGGATCTGAACCTCCAATCGGAAGAGTGGTCGCTGCTGCTCACGTTCACAGTGATGGAAGAAGACTGCGACGGCCTGTGCTGGCAGTACATCGTGAACGACGGAAAAATCCGGCCGGAGTGCGTCGTTATCACCGATTCGACGAACTGCCGGATCTACCGCGGCCAGCGCGGTCGCATGGAGATCGGCATCACCGCGCTCGGAAAAAGCTGTCACGGCTCGATGCCCGAGAAGGGCGACAACGCGATCTACAAAATCGCCAGGGTCGTGCGCGAGATCGAGAAGCTGCACAAGCGATTGAAGAAAGACAAGTTCCTCGGCAACGGAACCGTCACGGTCTCGTACATCGATTGTCAGACGCCCAGCCGCTGTGCCGTCCCCGGCGCCGCGTACATCCAGCTTGATCGCCGGCTGACGACGGGCGAAACCAAGGAGCTCGCGCTTCGCGAAGTGAAGGACGCGGTGAAGCGCGCCGGAGTCAGCGCGAAGGTCGAGTTGCTGAAGTACGCCCAGCCCGCGTACACCGGACTCGTCTACGAGACCGATAAATATTTCCCCACGTGGGTCGAGGACGAAAACGCGCCGCAGGTGCAGGCCGTGATCGAAGCGCACAAGAATCTCTTCGGCAAGAAAGCGCCGGTCAGCCGCTGGACGTTCAGCACGAACGGCGTTGCGATTTCCGGCATGTTCGGCATCCCGTGCGTCGGCTTCGGGCCGGCGCGCGAAGACGTCGCACACACCGTGAACGACAGCGTGCCGATCGAGCATCTCACCCGGTGCGCCGCGATGTACGCGGCGTTTCCGGGGACGTATTGCGCGATTCCGCGTGTTTCGCAAACGAGCAAGTTGTCAAAGACCAAGAGGACTGCGAAACGCCGCTGACCCTCACGACACGCGATTTGCGATCCAGATCATCGCGTGTGCGGCCAATCGATCGAACGCGCGAATCGCCAATTGCAGATGCTCCTCCTTCGTGTCCTCGATCTTATTGTGGCTGATGCCGTGCAGGCTTTGCACGAACATCATGACGGTGGGAATGCCGACGCGCGCCATCTCGGCGGCATCGTGCAACGCGCCGGAAGGCAATCGATGCGGCCGCGCGCCGACTTCAGCGATCACGCGATCGGCCAGATCGATCAGCTCGGGATGGAACGGAAGCGGCGCGATCTGGACTTGCCGTCGCCATTCGACACTGACGTTTCCCTCCGCCGCGAATCGGTCGGCGGCGGCTTTCGCCTCGCGCAACATCGCCGCAAGCGCCGTCGCATCGAGACATCGTTGATCCAGCGCGATGTGGCATTCTTCAATCACGCCCACGACGGTGTTGCCGGCCGGTTTCACCTGCACGCCGCCGATCGTGCAGACGCCGTTGTGACGCTTGGCGATATCGTAAATCTCCGGCGCCATCCGGGCCGCGGCGAGAAACGCATCGCGCCGACGATTCATCGGCGTGGTGCCCGAGTGCGCCGTCTGTCCACGAAACGTGATGCTGTGCCGCTCCACGCCGAACGTGCCGAGCACCGCGCCCAGGGGCAAATCGAGATCAAGCAGCACTGGCCCCTGTTCGATGTGCAATTCGAGATATGCGGCCGCGTCCTTCAACTGACGGTTGCTCTCCTTCGCACGCTCGAAATCGACACCGACGCACTTGAGCGCCTCGGGCAACGAGATTCCATCCTTATCGCGGAACTGGCGCGCGGCATCCATATCCAGACTGCCCGAACACGCCGACGATCCGTACAAACTCTTCCCGAACCGCGCGCCCTCCTCGTCCGCCCAATCGACAATGCGCACGGTCACCGGGGGCTTGCCAGCGTACTGCGCGCAAATGCGCCGCAGGATTTGCGTCGCGCTGACGACGCCTAACGCACCATCCAGCCATCCACCGTTCGGCACCGAGTCGATGTGGCTGCTGATCGGCAGCGATCTCTCCGATTGTCCGGGAAGCGTCGTCCACAGATTTCCCGCTTCATCGACGTGCGATTCGACCGGTAAATCGTGCGTCAGATCGCGCAGCCACTGACGCGCCTTCACCCCCATTGGCGTGAACGCAACTCGCTGCGCGCCGTTCTCGTCGCCGGTCAATGCGCGCAGTTCTTTCAATCGTGCGATCGACGTTGTTGCTGGATCAGTCATGTGTGACGTGCCGCGGGTTGAAAACCCGTGTCACGAAGAACTCGCAACGCGCTTGTTGAATTCTTCAATCTGCAGATCCCACTCCTCGACTTGGGCGAACGTCTCGGTCCAGAAATCCGGGTCCCACAACTTCCGCAACTCGTCGGCGCTTCGACCTTGCTGCTCCACCCACGTGAAATACTTGAAGTTGTGCAACTGCTTTCGATCGGCGAACGACAACTCGCGAAGATTGTCCGTGCCGATCGCGTCCAGATATCGCGCGGCGTGACGTTCGGCATCCAGCTCGCGATACGCACCGTGCTGGCCGGTCATTTCTTCGATTCGCGAGCCGTACAGCTCCATCGAATCCGTCAGCGGCAGGAAAATCACATCGCGAGAATTCATCTCGTAGTATTTCGCCATCTTGATCGCGGCGACGAGATTGCATGCGCCGCTGATGCCGACCAGCGGCAGTTGATCGATCAGCTCGCGCTTCACGCCGCGCTTTTCAAGGCTCGCGCGTCCAGCGTCTTCATTGATCAACCGCAGCAGCATCAAGCACTGCTCGTCGTCGATCGCCAGCACCATGTCGGTGTTGCGGACGTTGTGAATCCACGGCACGTGCTTGTCGCCGATGCCTTCGATGCGATGATCGCCGAACCCGCAGCGCAGCAGCGTCGGACATTGCAGCGCCTCGGTCACCGCGACGCGAATCTGTGGCGAGATGGTCCGCAGATAATCGCCCGCCGCGATCGTGCCGGCGCTGCCGGTGGCGCTGACGTATCCGCTCAGTCGATCGCGATCCTTTTTTAGCGAATCGAAAATCTCCCCGATGACTCCGCCGGTGACGTGATAGTGCCAGATCGCGTTGCCGAACTCTTCGAACTGGTTGAAGATCACGCAGTCCGGCCGAGTCTTCTTGATCTCCCAGCACTTGTCGTAAATCTCCTTGACGTTCGATTCCCCGCCGGGCGTCATGATCACTTCCGCGCCGATCGACTTGAGCCACGCAAACCGCTCGCGCGACATCTGCTCCGGCAAGATCGCAATGGGCGTGCAACCGAGCAGCGCCGAATCAAACGCGCCGCCGCGACAGTAGTTTCCGGTTGATGGCCAAACCGCTTTCTGCGTCGTCGGATCGAATTGCCCGGTCACGAGACGCGGCACGAGGCATCCGAAAGCGGCGCCGACCTTGTGCGCGCCAGTCGGAAAATATTTTCCGACCAGTCCGACGATCCGCGCATCGACACCCGTCAGCGCCGGCGGAAACTCGACAAAATTCCCTTGATTGAAACCACCCTTCGCTTTGGGTTCGTTCTTCCAAGTAATGCGAAACAGGTTGGCCGGATCGATATCGTTGATCGCGACGTTCGCCAGCTTGGCTTTGATCGATTGCGGAATCGTGTCCGGATCTTTGAGCTGCGCGAAAGTAGGAATCACCACGCCGCGCTCGCGGCAGCGCTGCGCGGTTTTGGTGAGAACCGCCTCGTCAAAATGTTTTGGAATTGTTTCCATTTTCCTCGGCCTCATTCGTACCAGATCGACCCCGCGGAACAAGTCCGCCCTGTTTCGCTTTGGCTTCGAATCGCTCGATTTGATATCGATTCTGCGATCTGTCCGATCGACGATCGCACGCAATCGTCGGCCGGCCCGACACTTGGACGAATCGCGCAGCAAATGGCTTTTGGCTTTGCCCGCGCGATTTCACAAACTCCATATGACCTCCGTGAAGACGGCGAAAACACGCGCCTCCCTATATACTGAACGCGCTGCGCGAAACCGTCGTCTGGCGCGCAGCGCAAGCGGATTTTTCTGACGACGACGAGCAGCGATCGTGACCATGACTCACTCGCCTCAACCATCCGACCCGCCCGATTGGCCCGAGTCGACGCCGGTCGTCGCCGACCCACAGATCGATGAGACCATCTACCGTGATGGTGGGATGATCGTCGTGCCGCTGGCTGGATGGGAAGGAAGTACGGCACGATTCCCGCGCGCTTGCATAAAGTGCGGTGAAGAAATCGAACTGCAGGGACGATCGGAGCCTCTCCTCGCGCAATGGCGGACGCCCGGCAATCCCATCCCGGTGGTGCAAGCGCGATTCTGCACCTGCCGCAAACACGCGCGAACCGCTTACGCATGGCAAGGGGTAGGTTGCGCAATGCTCGTCGCATGGTTTCTTCTCCTGATCATAATGGTGACAGGCTTCTTGGCGGATGTTTATTGGAAATTCGTGGCTTGCGGCATCGCCTTCACAGTTTTTCTCGTGGTAGGCATGTATCTGGTTGGCCCGTGGGGAGGGCCGCTCCGATTGTGGAAAGTTCGCGACGGACGCGCATGGATCACTGGAACTGGCCGCGTGTTTCGGAAACGCTTCGAGAAGCTCCCGCGTTCGCTGCGACGATCTCCATTCGACTTATTTTCTCTGCGATCCGATAATCGCCGCTGATGTTGTTGATCACCCAGCTCGTCTGCGTGCAGTGCGGCGCGAAATACAAACCCGGCGAAGCGCTTACCTGCTCGCGCTGCGGGCGCGATGAGGGTATCCTCGACGTGCAGTTCGATCTGAATCGCGCGCGAAAAACGCTGACGCGCGAATCGCTGAAAGCTCGATCGCGATCACATTGGCGATATCGAGAGCTTCTTCCACTTGACGAAGAATTCTGTCCCACCGAAGGAACCGTCGGTTGGACGCCGATTGTCGAAGCGCCGCGCCTCGCGAAGGTTCTCGGCATCGGGCGGTTGCGGTTGAAAGACGACGGGCGGAATCCATCAGGTTCGTTCAAAGATCGGCCCAGCTCGGTGGGCGCGGCGCATGCGATGCAGACGGGCGCGACCGTGGTCGCGTGTGCGTCGACGGGAAATGCCGCGAGTTCGCTGGCGTGCGCGGCGGCGATTGGTGCGCTCGAGTGCAACATCTTCGTCGCGAACTATTGTCCCGAAGGGAAGCTGGCGCAGCTGCTGGCGTACGGCGCTCGCGTGTTTCGCGTGCAAGGGTCGTACGCGCAGGCATACGAATTGTGCAATCAGGCGTGCGATGCCTTCGGCTGGTACAACCGCAACGCGGCCATCAATCCGTACCTCGTCGAAGGAAAAAAATCCGGCGGCATGGAGCTGGCGGAGCAGCTCGCGGATGATCCGCCGGAGTGGATTAGTGCGAGCGTGGGCGATGGCTGCTCGATCGCCGGGATGCACAAGGGCGTCGAACAGATGCGCGCGATCGGCGTCACGAATTGGAGCGCGCGGATGCTCGGTGTGCAGGCGGCGGGCGTCGCGCCGGTGATGCGAGCGTTCGAAACCGGATCGCTCGATCGATCCGGAGCGGGCGACACGTACGCCGACAGCATCAACGTGCCGATCCCGCGGAATTGGCGCAAGGCGGTGAACGCGGTTCGCGAAAGCAATGGCGCGTATGTCGCGGTGAGCGATGATGAAATCATGCGAGCCGTGCGCGAAACTGGACGACTCGCTGGCGTGTTTGCAGAACCCGCCGCGGCGACCGCGGTTGCGGGCATCGCGGTGGCGCGATCGCGCGGGATCTTAAATGACAAATCCGATGTCGTCGCGATGATCACGGGCAGTGGGTTGAAAGACGTCGCCGGCGCGATTAAGGCCGTCGGTCAGCCGAACGACATCGAGCCGTCGCTGGATGCGGTGAAGCGAATCGTCGGTTCCGATTGAGTTACGTGGCATGGGCGTCTCGCCCGTGCATCCGCCGCTCAAGCGGCCAGCGCGCGGGCGGGACGCCCACGCCACGGTGAGCAAATGCCTGTCACACTGATCAACGCGATCCTCGTCGACATCGATCCGCTTCGCGCGGAGGCGGGCGAGTTGCGCATCGACAGCAACAAGATCGTCGCACGCGGCAAGTCGATTCGGCAAGTAAACGACGAAGTTATCGACGTCGCCGGCGCTGTCGTGCTGCCGGGAATGGTAAACGGGCACACGCATTTGTATTCCGCGCTGGCGGTGGGCATGCCGGCGCCGCCGCGAATCCCGCGGAATTTCCTGGAGATCCTTCAACTCGTCTGGTGGCGGCTCGATCGTGCGCTGGATGCAGAATCGAACGAAACATCAGCCCGCATCGGCGCGATCGAGGCGCTGCGTTGCGGCACGACGACGCTGATCGATCATCACGCGTCGCCCAACGCGATTGACGGCTCGCTCGATCAGATCGAACGCGGCATCGAATCGGTCGGTCTTCGCGGCGTTCTGTGTTACGAGACGACTGATCGCAATGGCCGCGATGGGCGCGACGCGGGCGTCGCCGAGAATCGACGCTATTTAACGAAATGCGCGGCGCGCAACGATGGAAAGTTCGCCGGTCTCGTCGGTGCGCACGCGGCGTTTACGCTCGAAGATGAATCCCTCGAAGCGCTCGAGGAGCTCGCCGAAGAGTTTCAAGTCGGCGTTCACATCCACGTCGCTGAAGATCCGTGCGACGAGGCCGCCTGCACGCGCGATCACCAGGTCGCGCTGATCGAACGGCTGCACCAGCACTGGCTGTTGAAACGCGATTCGATTTTCGCGCACGGCACGCATCTGTCCGATGCCGCGATCGCGCAGATCAACGAAATCGGGCTGACGATTGCGCACAACGCTCGCTCGAACATGAACAACGCCGTCGGTTATTCGCCGATCGGAAAAATCAATTCGCCAGTGATGCTCGGCACCGACGGCATCGGCGGCGACATGTTCGCGGAGATGAAAACCGCATGGTTCAAATCGCGCGATGGTCGCGCCGGCATTTCGCCGGCGGACGTGATCACGATGCTCGCGAACTCAGCGCGACGAGCATCGCAATCGCTTGGCGTGACGCTCGGCAAGCTCGAACCCGGCGCGGCGGCGGATGTCGTCGTCACGGATTACATCCCGTTTACCCCGATCGAATCGTCCAATCTCGTCGGACATCTGCTATTCAGCATTGAGTCGCGTCACGTTCGTGATGTGATGGTCGATGGTCGCTGGGCAATGCGTGATGGAAAAGTGATACAGATTGACGAAGCGAAAACCCGTCGGGATGCGCTGCGCGTGTCACGCGAGCTGTGGAAGCGGTTGGACGCGATTGCGCCGTGAAAATCCGATCGCGTCGCGGAGATGACACGCGCGATCTGAGAACGTAAAACTCCCACCATGCCGTCCCTCACCCACGTACAAATTGAACAAGCTGTCACGTCCGCGCTCGCGTCGACGCCGATCATCGACATGCACACGCATTTGTATCCGCCCGCGTTCGGCACGCCGGTGCCGCATGCGAATGGGGCCGTCGATCCGAAAGGCCTGCTGCTGTGGGGCGCGGATGAGCTGCTCACGTACCACTATCTCGTCGCCGAGGTCTTCCGCGCCGTGCCGGCGACGAAGCTGCCGTACGAAGAGTTCTGGCGGATGTCGAAGCAGCAGCAGGCCGATCACATCTGGAAGAACTTGTTCGTCGAGCGCAGTCCCATCAGCGAAGCCTGTCGCGGCGTGCTGACGACAATGCAGAAGCTTGGCCTTGATACGTGGTCGCGCGATCTGAGGTCCATCCGCAAGTTCTTCGCCGAGCAGAATCCGAACTCGTACATCGACAAGGTGATGGAGCTGAGCAACGTCAGCTCGATCACGATGACCAACCCCGTGTTCGACGACAACGAGCGCAACCGCTGGCTAGCCGACGCGAAAAAAGTCGGCGGCGATCCGCGCTTCAAGGCGGTGCTTCGGATCGATCCGATCCTGCGCGATTATCCGAACGCGGCGAAGCGAAAAAGCGAGTGGGGATATCGCGCGAATGCAGAGATCGACGCGTCCACGATCGAGGAATCCCGCCGCTTTCTGCGCGAGTGGATCGATCGACAAAACGCGATCTATCTTGCCGTCAGTCTTCCGCCCGCATTTCGGTATCCCGCACCGGCGGACAACGCGATCGCGCGATCGGGCCAGACGATGCTCGAAAAAGTCGTCCTCCCGGTATGCGAAGAGCGCGGCCTGCCGTTCGCGATGATGATCGGCTCGAACATCGGAGTGAACCCCGCCTTGCGCGACGGCGGCGACATGGTCGGCCGGGCGGATATCGAATCGGTGACAAATCTCTGTCGCGAATTTCCGCGCAACCGGTTCTTCGTCACGATGCTCGCCCGCGAGAACCAGCACGAGTTATGCGTCGCGGCGAGAAAATTCGGCAATCTCATGGTCTTCGGCTGCTGGTGGTTCGTGAACAACCCGAGCCTGATCGAGGAGATCACGCGCATGCGCGTCGAGCTTCTCGGCACGAGTTTCATCCCGCAGCACTCGGATGCCAGAGTGCTCGATCAGCTCATCTACAAGTGGGACCACAGCCGGCGAGTGATCGGCAAAGTGCTTATCGACAAGTATCGCGACTTGGCGGATACGGGTTGGAGCGTGACGAGTGAAGACATCGCGCGCGATGTGAAGGCACTCGTCGCCGACAACGTCACGGACTTTTTGAAGCAGTAATGTGTTCGAACCTCAAGGGACTTCGGTAAATCATTTGACCACAATCACCTTCAAAATCCCCGAGCGATTGAATGCGAGATTGGAAGCACAAGCGAGAGATCGACACGTATCGAAATCGACTATCGTTCGTCAGGCGTTGGAGAAGAACCTGCCTGGAAAGCATGCGACGCGTCGCGTCAAGGCGTGGGGCCTCGCTGGTCACCTGGCCGGTTCGGTGAAAGGGCCGCCCGACTTGTTGACCAACCCGAAGCACATGGGGGATTTTGGTGCCTGATCGTGTCGCGCCGGCTCCCGATTCCTGGAAACTGGCGTCTTGACCATCGAGTTCCGGCTGACCGGTCATCTATCGACGACTTGGCCGCCAGCGGGTTCCCACGATCATGCCTGATTGAGCGGCGGGCGCAAATGCGCAGCCGGCTAACCTAGCTTCGTGTGATCTTCGCGATCACGAACGTCACATCATCCGTCAGCGGCAGGTCGCCGACGAACTCATACATGGCGCGTTTGACCGCATCCGCGAGCGAGTCGGCTGATTCAGAATTGCTTCGCATCAGTTCGCGCAATCGCTCCTTGCCGAACATTTCGCCGGCGGCGTTGCGGGCTTCCCAGATGCCGTCGGTGCCGATCATCACGATCGTGCCGGCCGTGGCGCAGTCGCGCTGAAATTCCCTGTATGTCACGTCCGGTTCGACGCTCAGCGGAAAGTCGTGGGCGAGCAGCTCATCAAACGTCTGCGTGTCCGGATGGTAGACGATGGCCGGGTCGTGGCCGGCGTTGGCCCAGCGGATTTGTCGGGTGGCCGGGTCGATCAGCATGATCGACATCGTCATGAACAGGCCGTTCTCGTTGACGGCCAGCGCGCGATTGGCTTGCGTCAGGATTTCACCCAGCGAGCGCGCGGTTCGGACGCTGGCGCGAATCGCGCCGCGCGCGCTGGCCATCAGCAGCGCCGCGCCGATTCCGTGGCCGGTGACATCACCCACGACGAGCAGTGTCTGCGGCGACCCGCCGGGGTGATCGATCTGAATGAAGTCGTAGTAATCGCCGCCGGTGGTATCGCAATATTTGCAACATGCGGCGATCTGTAACCCTGGCGGCGAAGGGACATCGTGCGGCAACAGGCTTTGCTGCACCTGCTGCGCGATGATCAGCGATTGTTCCAACTGCATCCGCTCTTTGAGCCCGCCGGCCATGCGATTGAGCTCGTCGGAAGCGGCTCGCAGTTCCGCGGCCTGGCCGAGCTGTAAGCGGCTGTCGAAATCGCCCGCGCTGATGCTCGCGACGTGCGAGCTGAGCTGCATGAGCGGATCGGACAATCGCCGTGACAGAAACAGGCTGAGCGCCAGCCCTGCCGCGATCGCACCGGCGGCCAGCAGGATCGCGCGGCGCTGCAACGTTGTCGCCGGCGCGAGGAACGATGCCTCGGGCAGCACCGTGACGACCTGCCATCTGATGCCGGGAAACATGGTCACGCGTGTCGCCTGCACGCGCGCCGGTTCGCCGGCGACATTCACGCGCCGCGTGCGCACTACTTCGTCCGCGCCTTGCCTCGACACCACGCCGGCAATTGCGCGGGCGGCCGGGCTGTCGGACGCGGCGGGCGTTAGTCGCTTGCCGTCCATCGAGTTCACACGTCCATCGGAGGCGGCGACAATCAATCCCTGTTCATCGACGAGGAACGTCTGCGCGCTACGCGTGATCGGCAGTTCTTTCAGATGCGCGCTGAACGCCCCGAGCGTCACATCGACCACAAGCACGCCCAGCGGTATGCCCTGTCGATCGCGCACGATCCGCGTGTAGCCGGTTCCGGTTTCCGATGCAGGCCCGCCTTCCCCGAACCAGAAATAGATGGGCGTCCAGATCGGTCCGTCGGATGCCAGCGCAGTTTGGAACCACGGGCGTGCGTTGGCATCGTAGCGGTACATGCGGATTGGCTTGCATCGATCAACGTTCCCCGCAAGATCGGCGGCGAATTCGATCGCGTGATCTTTGTCGTTGCCGTGCACGATGCCCAGCTCCAGGCGGTTGTGCGCGTGCAGCAGCCAGGTGCAATCAC
>JACMJD010000024.1 GCA_014380825.1 Phycisphaerae bacterium
ACCGACCGCGCGCCGGCCACGCTCTTGGACGCGGGCGGACTTTCGCAGGGCACGTTTACCGACTTGTGTTACGACACGCAGCTCGATCGTTTCCGCACCGAAAACTTCCGCGCCACCGTTCGCCGGACAGGCGGCAGTTCGCTCACCGGATCTGGCGCGGATTCGGAGAAATGAAACTACATGGACGCCGCATTCCTGTCAGCAAAGTTCGAGCTCGCGCTGCCGTATGACCAGTACGTGCAAACCGGCACCGACGAGCAGCAGCGCCGCTGGAAGCAAGTCTACGATGCGGCCGGCAACGCGATCACGCCGGCGCAGCGCGAAACGCTGAACGGCTTCGTGCGCGACATGAACGTGCTGATCATCAGCGGCATCTGGTGCGGCGACTGCGTGCAGCAATGCCCGCTCATCCAACGCCTGGCTGAGGTGAACGCCGCCAAGGTTCACGTGCGCCTGATCGATCGCGATGAACACAAGGAACTGTCACACCAGTTCCGCGTCAATGCCGGCGACCGCGTTCCCGTGACAATATTCCTGTCCGAAGACTTCGCGTTCTGCGGCGCGTATGGCGATCGCACGCTCCATCGCTATCGCGCGATTGCCCGACGCCAGCTCGGCGCATCCTGCCCAACAGGCCTGGCCGCGCCCGACGCCGACGAGCTGGCGGCCACTACGCTGGATTGGATGAATGAGATCGAGCGCATGCAGCTCATGATGCGGCTCAGCCCGCGGCTTCGGGCGCGACACATTGATTGAAGGGGAATTTCTCAACGATCTCAAAGATCGCAGAGATCACAAAGAAGACAGTTCGGAATTGATTTCTTTGCGATCTTCGCAATCTCTGCGAGCTTTGTGAATCCTAAATGATCACCGTTTCGAAAACCGACGCCCGACGATTGCTGCTTGGCGCGCAAGGACTGCTCGATGATCCGGCGCGTGCCTCATCTGCGCCGAGCGCGCTGCTGAAGTTAATCGAGCGTATGGGGTTCGTACAGATCGACACGATCAACGTGATCGAGCGCGCGCACCACCTGATTCTCGCCAGCCGAATCGATTCGTACGATCGCGCGTCACTTGATGCGCTGCTGCATCCGAAACGCGCCAAGCTGTTCGAGCATTGGACGCACGATGCATCGCTGATCCCGACCAAATGGTGGCCGCACTGGCGAGCGCGGTTTGATCGGTATCGCGCGATGGGCTGGCATCGCAAAAAGATGGGAACTGATGGCGACAAAATCGTTGCCGATGTTCTCGCCCGCATCCGTCGCGACGGCCCGCTGATGAGCAGGCATTTCGAGCACGTGGGCGAGCGCGACGCGAACGCCCAAGTGGGCGCGTGGTGGGGCTGGAAGCCGCAGAAGGTCGCGCTCGATTATCTCTGGCGGATCGGTGAGCTGTATGTGGTTGGCCGGGAGAATTTCCAGAAGATCTACGACATCGCCGAGCGCGTCGTTCCGCAGCTTCACGCGCAGCGGACACCGAGTGATGTCGAGCACATCGAATGGGCGTGTCGCAGTGCGCTGCAACGGCTCGGCATCGCCACGGCGCCGGAAGTCGCCAACTTCTGGCGAGCCATAAAACTGGCACCGGCAAGAAAGTGGCTGAGCGACGCCGTAACGCGCGGCGAGGTGATCAAAGTTGCGCTCGAAGGCGACGACAAATCCGCCGCCAGACAGCGATACGCGCTGCCCGATCTGAAACGTCGCATCGCCAAGCTTCCCGATCCGCCCGCGCGGACGCGATTGCTCTGCCCGTTCGATCCCGTCGTCCGCGATCGCGCCCGAGCGCTGCGGCTATTCGATTTCCACTACCGTTTCGAAGCCTTCGTCCCAAAAGCCAATCGCCGCCACGGGTATTACGTCATGCCGATCCTCGAAGGCGACCGCTTGATTGGCCGCCTCGATCCGAAGCTGCATCGCGATCGAGGTGAATTGGAGATTCGGTTCGTCGATTTCGAACCGGGTGTGAAGGTCGACCGGAAGAGAAGAGCGAGTGTCGATAAGGCGGTGCAACGCCTCGCTGATTTCGTGGACGCCAAAACGATCCGCTGGCCACGACTGATGCGAAAAAGTGAAGCAATGTCATCCTGAAGTACTCCGAAGGATCTAGCTGACCGAGCAGGCGGGCCAGATGCTCGGACTACCTCAGCATGACATGCTTGATGATGCGAGTGCGGATCGCTCAACAGCGGCGTTATAAGCATCCCTCTGATTTCCACTACCATTGCCCGCGCCATCGCTTAAGATTTTCTTCATCCTGGAAGGACCACACACATGATGATCGGACTGATCATTCTCGGAATCGTCGTGCTCTTCGCGTTCTTCGCGATCGCTGCGTACAACAATTTGGTCTCGCTGCGCGAGCAAGTGCGATCGGCGTGGGCGCAGATCGACGTCGTGCTCAAGCGTCGGTATGACCTCATCCCGAATCTCGTCGAGACGGTAAAAGGCTACGCGGCCCACGAGCGCGGCACGCTGGAAGCCGTGATCGCCGCGCGAAACACCGCAGTGGCGGCGAGCGATCCATCGGCGCGCGTGGCGGCGGAAGGGCAGCTCAGCGGCGCGCTGCGCCAGCTCTTCGCGGTAGCCGAGGCGTATCCCGATCTCAAGGCGAACCAGAATTTCATGCAGCTTCAGGGCGAGCTGGCATCGACCGAAAACCAGATCAGCTCATTCCGGCAGAGCTACAACAGCTTGGTCGCGCGATACAACACCGCGATGCTCAGCTTCCCGAACAACCTGATCGCCGGCCCCTTCGGATTCACGCCGCAGCCGTTCTTTGAAATTCAGGACCAGGCACAACGCGAGGCGCCGGCGGTGAAATTCTAAATGCGACCGAACGCCAAGACGCCAAGATCGCCAAGGCCGGAAGAGAAGATAGCATTTGCTGACTTTCTCCTCTGAACTTGGCGTTCTTGGCGTCTTGGCGTTCATTCCATCCGCGGCCGCGCATTTCTCATGCGGATCAACGAGAAGTGCAGCGTTGAATTCACCACCGCATCTCGCAGTGGCCAGAGTGAAGGAACGAGGCGCAGCTCGACCCCGCGTTCGAGAATTGCTGTGAGGCAGTCATCGATTCGCTCGACGCGCACCGGTGTGACACTGCCGCGGTTGATCCAGTAGCCGGCGTTGTTGTCGATGCATTCGAAGCCATTCGAAGGGAGCAAGTAGCAATACAACGTCGTCATCCGCGCGCGCTCGAGCCAAGCTGCTTCGATCGCTACGACGGCGTTTGCCGCAGTCGCGCCAATCAACGCGCGGACATCATTCGGATCGCTATCCGCGGCGGTGTAGAACGTGACCCGCGGGCACTCTCGTGGCAGCAGATAGTTCCGCAGCCGTTCCTCATGCACCGCCCAGACCGCTGGCGCGGTGATGCCGGCGTCCGTGTTCGTCGGCTCCCGCGGGTCGAATCGCGTGAGGTTCGGATTCTCGCTGACGTGGAAGAGGTTCACCGTTGTAAATATATACCGATCCGTGCGGGTGATTTCAGCACGCCGGGTCAGAGCGTAATCGCGCCGGCCCGGATTCGCTTCGCTGAACTTGATTTCTCGAATGACCAACTGCCGAAATCCGATCCGGGGCGGCGCGAGTACGCTCTGTGCAGGCGTGGTTAAGAAGAAACGTCGGTTGTTCGCTGGACGCGATCGCGCGGAGATTGCCGCTTGGGACTGGAAACCGGCTCGGGATTGCGATAGAACGGATGCATCGGGTCGGGCAATTTTCGTTGCGTCGCTCGTCTGATCGCGTACAAATGGATTTGTGCGAACCGCTTGCCGACGCACCCGTACGAATCGTCGAACGCTGATCGCTGTTTCCGCCGCGCACAAGTTCTGCGGCGCGCCAGTTGCGCGATCGGACAAACAGAGGCCAAGGATGGCACGATCTCATCTCACGCTGGTTTCCATCGGGCTGTTGCTGCTGCTGGTTCTGTTGCTGCTCGTGTCTGGCTGTCAGGCGCCTGCCGCCAGCGTTGCGCAGATTCCAGCGCCGAACTTCAACGGTCCCGTCGTCGTTGCGCCGATGTCGGCGCCGCAGGTTGCGGTGAAGCAGACGCAGATCACGCCGCCTAGAAAAGCGAACGCGACGGCGGGCGTGCCGAAGAACTGGACGCCGTACGCAACCGCGCGGCCGTGGAAGTGGATCGTCATCCATCACAGCGCCACCCCGCGCGGCGGGGCGGTCGCGTTCAATCGCATGCATCAGGAAAAGGGCTGGGATGAGCTGGGCTATCACTTCGTGATCGGCAACGGCACGGACACGGCCGACGGACAAATCGAAGTCGGCCCGCGCTGGCCGAAACAGAAATGGGGCGCGCACGCGAAGACGCCGAACAACGAGTTCAACGAGCGCGGCATCGGCATCTGCCTGGTTGGAAATTTCGACCTCGAGCGTCCGACGCCCGAACAAATGCGTGCGCTGACGAAGCTCACGACGTATCTGATGAAGACCTATCGCATCCGCCCGCAAGACGTGATCGGCCACGGCGAAACCAAGGCCACCGACTGCCCCGGCCGATTCATCAACCTCGCCGCGCTGCGACGACAGCTCGCGAATGGCTTGGCCGACGGCACGGACTTGGTTCTGCCGGTCGAGCTTCAATCCACCCCGGCGATCGCCAACGAACCGCAACCCGCCGCCGATTCGGCGACGCGCGCACCGGCGGTGTCGTCCGCTCACGGATCGTCAAATTAGTCGCGTGCGGCGCGTTGGATTGCTGGGCAATCGCATGTGGCGGGGCAGAATGACAGTAAGCGATCGCCGCGCGTTACGGTCAGATGCAATCGCCCTGAGTTGGATTGCAGCTTACGTCGGCCGTGCTTGAATCCCAGCACCAAGCGGCTAGACTTCGCATGCCGCTGCACACCGGGTTGTAGCTCAGCTTGGTAGAGCGGTCGCCGCGGCGACAGGTCGCGCCGTTGCAGCGGAAGAAAAATTCGTCCGGGGTGTAGCTCAGCTTGGTAGAGCGCTTGGTTCGGGACCAAGAGGTCGCAGGTTCAAATCCTGTCACCCCGATTCGGTAAACGCGGGCTGCTCGCAATCACACGCCACACGTCACGCAGTTCGTTCCCTTGTCTGTTCCACTATCGCACCTAATCGCGTCGCTGCGTTGCGCCCAGCCGCGACGTTGGTCACGCTGCGCGCACCCCAGGATTTCGCTGGGTCCTCCCGAGGGGGGTGGGGGCATGCGGAGTCGGTGACCGTCGCGCCGCGTGCGAATCCCTGAGCTGAATTTTCAGTAGCGCAGTAGCGCAGTGAGGTTGAACCGATGCCGAAGATAAACGTCATTCGAACGGTCGTGCCAGTGCCACGTGTGACGTGGACCGATCGGGAAAAAGCCGCATGGGCAGTAACACCAAAACGCGCAGGAGAAGACACCGATGGCAAAACAAATCACCAGCGGAAGAAAACTAGCAGTAGCAATCGGCCGCTCGGAAAGCGTCGTGCGTAAATGGCTGCGCGACGATCGATGGCCATTTGCGCGCATCGCGCCGTGGCCCATCGCCGACGTGACACAGATGAAAGAGTGGGCTGCGCGAACGCTGGCTGAGAA
>JACMJD010000025.1 GCA_014380825.1 Phycisphaerae bacterium
GTCCTCGACTTCGTCGACGTGCGCGGCCAGGAGGCCGTGAAGCGCGCGATCACAATCGCCAGCGCCGGTGCTCACAATCTGCTGATGATCGGTCCGCCCGGCACCGGTAAGACGATGCTCGCTCAGCGCATTCCGGGAATTCTTCCGCCGTTGTCGCGCGGCGAATCGCTCGAGACAACGCGAATCTATTCGGCGCTCGGCTTGCTGCCGGATGGAATCGCGTTGATGGACGAGCGGCCCGTTCGCACGCCACATCATTCCGCAACGGCGCAGGCGCTGATCGGTGGCGGGACGATTCCCAAACCCGGCGAGGTTTCGCTCGCGCATCACGGCATCCTCTTTCTTGACGAGCTCCCCGAGTTCAGCCGCTACGTATTGGAAATGCTCCGCCAGCCGCTGGAAGGCGGCGAGGTGACGATCGCCCGCGCGCACGGGTCGATCAAATTCCCGGCGAACTTCATGCTCGTCGCCGCGACGAATCCAACGGCCAGCGGGTACGCCGCCGCCGACAATCGCGCACGCGACAAATACCTCGGCAAGCTGAGCGGCCCGCTGCTCGACCGCATCGACATCCACGTCGAAGTTCCCGCCGTCGCGTATCGGGATCTGACCAGCAAAGCCGCCGGCACTGACAGCGCGACGATGCGCAAGAGTGTCGATCGAGCGCGCGAGTCGCAACGGAAGCGTTTCAACGGCGCCATCACCAACGCCGGTATGGACAGCCGGTTGCTCAAACAACACTGCGACTTGGACGATTCGTGCCTGCTCCTGATGAAGCAGGCGATGGACGAGCTCGGCCTGAGCGCCCGGGCGTACGACAAGGTCCGACGCGTCGCCCGCACGATCGCCGACATCGACGGCTCCGAAAAGATCCGCGAGCAACATCTCGCCGAAGCGGTGCAGTATCGGTTGCTCGATCGGCGGTTCTGAACCGTTGGCTTAAACGGCTTCGATGTCGACACCAATTTTCCCACCTTTTTCGCATAACTCCCGGCCCGGCCGGTCCCTATCGCGCCGGCGGAAATGGGTTCGTTACGCTAAATCGATAGCGCGCCGCGCACGCTCCCCGCGTAAAACAGACGCCGATCAATCTTCAATTGCCAAAGAACCGCGCTCGCGTCGAAACACGAGCGTCCCTATATACTGAGGCTGTTGCGCGCCGCGCGATGCTGGCGCGCAGCGCAAGCGGCGGATCCTCGATATCTGCGTAGAATTGCATCAAGAAATTTTTATTTCTGAAGATCGCGCGCTGCGCGTCGGAACGAGGATCGAAGAGAAAGCCGTGAGCACGATCGACTGGTACGACCGCAACGCCAGCGCCTTTGACGAGCGCACGCGCGACATCGACGTCGTGCCGCAGATGCGACCGTTCCTCGATTTGCTGCCGCCGGGCGCCGAAATCCTCGACGCCGGCTGCGGACCCGGGCGCGATATCCAGTTGATGGTGCGGCTCGGTTTTCCAGCGACCGGCTTCGACGCATCGCGATCCATGGTCGATCTAGCCCGGGCGAATACCGTGCAGACGATTCATCATCTGGCGTTTCATCAACTGGCGTTCGTCAACGCGTTCGACGGCATCTGGGCGAACGCATCACTGCTGCACGTGCCAACGGACGAGATCGACGACGCGATCCGACGACTGAAGCGCGCGCTGCGTGCCAACGGCGTGCTTTACGTGAGCGTCAAAGCCGGTGACGGGGTTCGGACCGCGGAAGATGGGCGAGTTTTCAACGATTACTCGGAACCATCGATGCGCGCATTATTCGCACGGCATGTGGCGCTCGACTTGATCAGCATCGAGCACTCCGCGCCCGGCGCGCAGCAAGTCGATCGCAAACCCTGGCTTCACGCGCTCGCAAGAAAAACTTCGCCACCCTCCGTGTAGCGGCGGCACTTGTGCCGCGTTCTCGTTTCGCACGGACCAACGCGGCACAAGCGCCGCGTCTAAATCAGCGATCGCAGCGCTTCCAGATCGCGCTCTTCCCAAAATCGTCCGTCATCCGATTTGCCCGTTGGAAGCTCGAACACCTTCGGCACGTTCTTGAACTTCTCATCGCGGACTATCGCCTTGAATCCATCCAATCCGATCTTGCCGAACCCGATGTGATCGTGCCGATCAACCCGGCTGCCAAGCTCCTTCTTCGAATCATTCAGATGCCAGACTTTGATCGCCGAAATGCCGACGGTTGATTCGATCCGCTTCCGGAACTTGGCGTACTTCCGCCCGCGGAAATCGTAACCCGCCGCCCACAGGTGCGCGGTGTCGAGACAGACGGCCAATCGTTGTGGATGCTTCGCGCGCTCGATGATCCTGGCAAGATGCTCGAGCGTGCAGCCGAGGCAACTCCCCTGCCCGGCCGTGATCTCCAGACACGTCGTCACCGACTTGGCCGCCTCGGGAATTTGATCGTGGATCACGTTGAGCGATGCGATGACTTTCTCGATGCCTGCTTCTTCGCCAGCGCCGACATGCGCGCCCGGATGCACGACGAGATACGGAATTCCAAGCAGATGACATCGTCGGATTTCCTCGACGAAGAGCTCGACGCTCTGCCGCCAGAACTGCGGATTCGCCGCCGCCAGGTTGATCAGGTAACTCGCGTGCGCGACGGTCTTCTTGAACTTCAACCGCTTCGCGTGCGACTTCCACAGCGTGATCGTCTCATCGGATAACGGCGGCACGCGCCATTGCTGCTGGTTCTTGGTAAAGATCTGAACGGTATCCATCTCCAACTTTTCGGCGCTCAGCAACGCGTTGTGCAATCCGCCGGAGATGGAGAGATGGGCGCCGAACACGCGGGGAAGTGTCGCGAATCGGAAAACGATGACAAGGTGATGCGGTGACAAGGTGAGAATGCAATTCCGCATTTTCACCTTGTCACCCGTTCACCTCGTCACCTTGTTATGGTTTTCTCTGTGCCTTCAGGGCAGCCTTCGCTTCTTCCACCGGAACAAACTTCACGCTCCCGTCTCCATACAACATGTTCATGCCTTGGCCCTCGTGGCGGTTTTGGCGGTCGTGGAGGATGATCGTTTCGTTCGTTGCGGTGTCTGACGTCAGGCCTTTGCCGAGGTAGACGTAGCTGGTGTTCTTGTTGATCCACGCGGCCTTCTCGTCGTCGTTCATCTGGTCGAGATTTTCCATATCCGGCCAATTGCCATTCGGGCAGAGGAAGGCGTGCAACGGAATTTCCATCGCGACCAGCGACCCGAGATCCGGCGGATACTGTTTGTCATGATCGTTCGCGTATGCCTGGATCGCTACACCAATATGACGCTCGTTGGCCGAGCAACGTTGCCGGGCGGAGTTTAATTTACCTTTTTCGATCGCCGGCTGGATCACGCCCGCCAGCGCCGCGGGCGCAGCCAGCGCCGCCATGCTCGGGCCGTTGATCAGCTCGGCACCGGGAAACGGCGACGTGCTCTTCCAATAGAAACCACTTTCGTCCGCCCAGCTCATAGCACCAGCCGGCTCGAGATGTTTGACCAACTCATCCATCGGCGGGATGACCAGCTCCGGAGCGCGGACGCCGAACAGATCGGCGAAACCAATCGCGCCACGTGCGACCGCGAGAAGCGCTTGGTAATGATTCTCCGCCGCCTTGGGCAGATCGGTGAACTGGATTGATGTCGGCTTGTCGACCTTCAATCGATCGCGCACTGTTGCGTAGGCGGGATTATCGAGAATCGATTTCTGCGGCGCGCCGCGCTTGGCGGCCACCAGCGCGTTTTGCGGATACAGGGCGACGTACAGATATCCATCCATGATCGTCCACGACGGCGACACGAACGGCACCGCGATGTAGCTAACCGTGAGATCGCCACTGGTTACGGTGCGAATTGCGACTTCAACGCCCTCTTTACGGGTGAACCCGGCGAGCGTGTTGGTGATCGCGGTGCTCACCGCGTTGAGCGACCGCTGCGCCTTGGCTGGATCGCGCAGCTTGTTCACACCGACCATCCCCAGAAACCCGTGGCCGGCGATCGTCGGATCTTCGTAGACGGCCCAGTGCTCGCCGAGCGCGCCGAACAGATCGGTCTCGACGTTCACGCCGGTGTACATCTGCGCGAGTCCGAAAACCTGACCAAACTTTTCCTGTGCGTTCGCGTCGACTTCGCCAAGGATGGTTCGAATCTCGCCGATTGCCCTGGCGATATCGAATCCGCCGGCCATCACACCGGTGGAGGTGGACGGGATCATCTTGATCAGATCATCCGGGAGCGGCGAGGCGTCGGTGATCGAAAGCAAACCCTTGCGCGGCGCGGGAGCATCGACGAAGATTCGATCGGACCAGCCCTTGCCGTCGAAACCGCTCGACATGATGAGCCGGCGCATCCCGGCGATTCCGGTGGCCGCGCGGATTTGTGGCCACTTCTCCTGCAGATCGGGTTGGTTCGACATCTGCACACCGGCATCGACCAGGCGCAGCATTGCTTCATTGTCGTAATACGCGACGCACGTCGAATCACCGCCGCCGAGCTTTGCGAGCGCGGCTTTGAAGTTGTCATTATTGGTGATCGGCTTAGCCTTGTCCGTCCCGGCCAGCGCCATCGCGCCATCTTCGAAGCCAACGCTGAAGCCGACGATATCGTCGACCACGAACGTGCGCACCGGAACTTCCGGCGGTGTGTTCGCCTGCGTCAGCAAATCGTCGAGTCGCTTCTGGATCGCCAGCGCATCTTTCCCCGCGCGCGAGAAGATGGCGGCGTGCGGCATCGGGTTGCCGTTGCCCATTTCGATCGTGAAATACGCAGCGCTGGGATATTGCCACAGCGTCCCGCCGATCATCTTGAATGCGTCGACGGCCTGGGCCGCCTCCGCGCCGCCCTTCTGTGCGGCTTTGGCGAGCAGCTTGGGCAGAAGATCGGACGCCACCTGCCGCATGTTGGAATTGTCGAGCAGCGCCTTCAGGTGCGACTGCTGATACTCCGGCGCGGCCGTGAACGCTTCGGCGCCGCCCCAGCCGATGTAGAAAACCACATCCTCCGGCACGCGATCCGCCAACGGCGGCGCGCTCGCGGCGGATCCCAAAGCGATAAAACTCGTCGTTAACGTAACCAGCGCCAGAAATGCGCAGCGGATCGGCTTCATGATGTGTTCCTCTTTGTCACGAGTTCGAATGACAGCGCGGAATATTGCAACTGATATGAAAGGAATGCAAATGCTTCGCTCACGCGCTACCGGAAACGGCATACCAGGTCGAACGTCTTCCCACCCAGGCGCTTCGCGATGACCGGGTCCTTGATCATCGCGATGTTCAACGCATCGCAGTTGAACCACGCGTCGAGATTGCTTTCGATCCCGCGACCCATGCCTTCAAGGATGACGAGATCGGCGTCCGCAGATCGTTCATTGAGACGTTCGGACACTTCCGACAAGTCGATCAACGGATCACCCGTGCCGGTGGAGCACAGCTCGATCGGCAACCGCCGCAAATCCGGCTGCAACTCGATCACGCGCGGCCACCACATTTGAACGTCGAGGATCGACATGTCGTTCAGGGTGGGCAGCTCGTTGGCAGCGATGACAACGTGCGTGCCGCGCGTGGCCATCCAGCGGATTAGCGGGACGGCGCCGAGCAAGAAATCGCTGCCGGCGTTGTCGATGAAGAACACCGCCCGACGATGCGGAGCGCCGAGCATTCGCGCGGCGAGTGCATCGTAATCGTCAATCAACCATGGCCGCGGCGACAGGGAGTTTCGCGTCGTGAAGAAATCCGGGCTCGCGCCAAGAAACGCCTTGGCGGTTGCCTCGGCGCCCATGTCGAAGATGTTGCCGGCGAAGATTCCATTGAGGAGTGCGCGGAGCTTCGCTTCGCCGCTAAGTTCGTCCACTTGCGCGCAGACCGCAGGAAGCAGCGGCAGCATCTTTTCGTTCTCGCGATTCTTCAGATCGATGAACGCATCGTTGAACCCGTGCTTCCGCAGCACCTCGTCTCGCCAGCGATCCAACAAAAGCATCGTCACGCGACCGAACGCATGCGGACGCGCGGCGAAGTCATCGAGCTTCAGCGTCAATTCCATGCGTGCGGCGTCGGCGCGCCGCACGACGTCATCAAGCTCCGCGCCGCGCGCAATCTGCGCTTCGACGCCAAGCTTCAAAATCGTATTGATGTGACGCTTGAAGAATCCGACCCAGTGCAGCCGGCCGATTTCATCCTGCGACAGGTCCCAGTCGCACGCTTCGTATGTTGCAGCATCGGCGAGTTTCACGAACGGGACGAGCGTGTCAGCAGTCATCACGCACTCATCCCTCCGTCCACAAAGATCGATTGCCCGGTGATGTATGAGCCGGCGTCGCTACAGAGCAGAAGCGCCAGGCCCGCGACGTCTTCTGGCTCGCCGGCGCGACCCATCGGCACCCATTCATCGGAGCGTTTCGCTTTCTCCTCGGTTTCGAATGACGACTGATTCCGCAGCGTGCGGAAGAAACCAGGCGCTATAAGGTTGACCGTGATTCCTTCCTTCACCGTCGTGCGGGCCAGCGCTTTGGTCATGGTCGCCAGCGCGGATTTCGTCAGCGAGTACGGCAGCATTCCGGAATTTCCGCTTCGTTGCTGGATCGATCCGACATTGACGATCCGTCCGAACTTCTGCTGCCGAAAGATCGGCACGGCTCGCTGGCACAGCACGATGGGCGTGAACAGGTTGGCGCGGAACTGTTCTTCCATCAGTTCCAATTTCACTTCGAGCCAAGGCTGTTGCGACTGAATGGCCGCGTTGTTGACGAGAATGTGCAGGCCGCCAAGTTGTTCGATGGTGCGATCGATCCAGTGCGCGGCCAGGTTCGGGTCGCGGATGTCGCCACCCAGGGCGATCGCTCGACTGTCAACCGCGTTGAACTTGTCGGCTTCCGCCTTGGCAACATCGAGATCGATATCTTGTATTGCCACTGCCGCGCCGGCGGATGCCAGCGCCTGCGCAATGCCCAGTCCGATCCCGCGGCCCGCGCCGGTGACCAGCGCGACGCGTCCCTGCAATGAGAAATTTGGTTTCACCGAAGCACGACCTCATCTCCAACGCGGATGTTGAGCGCATCCGCCGCCGAGCCGTCGCGGATGGCCAGCTCCAGCAGGCCGCTGCTGCCGATCAGCGCCAGCGGTTCGCCGGGCGCGACATCACTATAGGTGCGCTTGAGTCGGCCGATAGCCCGTCCCTTTACGCGCACAACCACCTGCGATCGCGATCGCAGCGATTCGTGCGGGATGTTGGTCGTCGCGTTGCCGAAATGATCGATCTGAATGATCTGCCCGGCCCGACCCTTCGCATCGGCCGGCGCCGCGTTCAGCAGAATCGGATCGTCGATGACGCGAGCCAGCTTTGCGAGATCATGCCCCGCCGCCAGCATGCCGGCCACCGGCGCCAGGATATCCCGGCCATGAAACGTGTCGCTTGCCTTGTCCGGTCGCCAGGTGATCTCGTGCATCTTCGCCGGCCCGTGCAGGCGGGCCGCCCAGGTTATCAAACCGTTGTCGGGGCAGACGATTTTCTGCCGATGTAACTCTGCGACGATCAGCCGCCGTTGCGAGCCGACGCCTGGATCCACCACGGCCAAGTGGACCGTGCCGGGCAGAAAGCCATCGACGGCCCGTTCGAGCGTGATCGCACCGCACAGGATGTCGTGCCGCGGCACCTGGTGCGTGACGTCGATCAGCCGCGCCTCGGGCGCGTGCCGGATAAGAACCGCCTTCATTGCGGCGACGTAAAAGTCACTGAGGCCGAAGTCGCTCGTCAACGTGATGATGGGCCGACCGCTAATAGTGGCGCTGTTGGAGGCGCGGGGACGGGTGGTTTTCGAACGGCTTCGGACTGGCCGCATGATCGCGACTCTACATCGGCTCCACTGGCAAGCAAAGCGCGACTACAATGGTGCAAGATGAACAAGCTGGATGAATCGATTTCGCCGCTGGAAGACATGATCCAGGCACAGGTGGTGCAACGCGGCATCACCGACGGCCGCGTGATCGATGCGCTTCGCGCCGTTCCGCGAGACAAATTCTTCCTGGCCGAGCAGCGCGAGGATGCATTCGCTGATCGCGCCGCGCCGATCGGGCATGGCCAGACGATTTCTCAACCCTACATGGTCGCACTCATGACCGCGCGGCTGGAAGTCCAATCCAACCATCGCGTGCTCGAGATCGGCACCGGCAGCGGTTATCAAACCGCAATCCTGGCAAAGCTGGCGCGCGAGGTGTACACGATCGAGCGCCTCAAGCCGCTGCTCGATGAATCGTGGGAACGATTGATGGAACTCGGCATCCGCAACGTTCACTTCCATTTCGGCGACGGAACCTTGGGCTGGCCCAAGGCGGATGAGCTGCCCTTCGACCGGATTCTCATCGCCGCCGGCGCGCCCGCGCTGCCGCGCGATCTGTTGATAAAGCAGTTAACAGATGGCGGCCTCGCGGTGTTGCCGGTTGGGCCGCAGAACGAGCAGACGCTGATCGCCGTGCGACGTGAAGGCGATCAACTGA
>JACMJD010000262.1 GCA_014380825.1 Phycisphaerae bacterium
CTGCACCGCGAGGATTATTACCGCCAGTCCGAACCTGATTTTCAGCCCGACAATATTGCCGAAGTGATCATCGCCAAGCAGCGCAACGGGCCGACCGGGACGGTAAAGCTGACGTTCGACAATCGCACAACGACGTTCCGGAATCTCGCGGCGGCGCAGATTGATGCGATTTGATGGGGACGCGATCCTACGGCTGCGCCCCGCCCGATAGCCCTGTCACCTGAATCACGTTGTGCGTGCCCCAATCCTTGCTCGCGCTATATACTCGCGCAATGCCGGGTTGACCGCCCCGGCTTTGGAGTCACGTATGAACCATCGAGTTTTGCCGCTTTTGCTCCGCGTCTCCGCGGCCATCATCACGGTTGTGGCGATCGTGATCTTCTTCTTCGCGCTGCGCGCCGCTGGAGTATCCAATAGGCCGATCGTGTCGTCGCTGCCGGAAATCTTGTCTACACCAGTCCTCATGATCGCGGCGGCCCTGCTGCTGGCGGGGTTGGGCGATCTGTTGGCGCACGCTTCAGATACTTCGCCGGAGATCTCGCGGAATCTGTCGCGCATCAATCAGTCGATGGCCGACCTGCAAAAACGGGTGGACGACGTGGCCGTGGCGACCGATCGTCTTTCGCGAAACCGCGCACCCTTGCCCGCGCCACCCGCGCCGCCTTCGCATGTGACGGCATCGCTTGCTCCCGGTGCGCTCGATCCGCTGCTCAAGGCCATGGCCGAGATTCGCGAACTCGCCCTGCTCACGGAGGACGAGCGCAAACAGCGACTGGCCAATATGGAACAGGAGCGCAAGCGCATGCTCGTGCGCCAGGTCATCGAACACATCGACGGCCAGCGCTGGTCCGCGGGTAATGCCACGCTCGATACGATCGATCGCGAGCACCCGAATGACGCAGAGTCGAAGCGGCTTCGCGGGCAGTTTGAAGAAGCGCGTCGCAACGCCGAGTCGGTCACCGTCGCGCGCGGCCGCGATCAGATCGAAAACTACATCAGCACCGGCGTGTGGGATCAGGCGTATCAAGCGGCGCGACAACTGGTCGACAATTTTCCCGGCAACGTGGAATCGCAGCGATTGCTCGTGCGCGTGCAGCGCGAGCGCGACATTCACGTCGAGACGTCTGTCTCGCGAATGGTCGAAGAAATCCGTCACGATATTGATCGTCGCCTGTGGCGGCGGGCGCTTCAGCATGCGCAGCGACTCGTCGATCGATTTCCCGAGCACGCCAAGACGGCACGTGTGAACGAGCAGCTTCCCACGCTTCAACAGAACGCGGAGATCGAAGAGCGGCAGGAGCTTGAAGTGCGGATCCAGGAATTGATTCGCGGCCACAAGTTTGCGGATGCGATTGAGTTGAGCGAAGAGCTGCTTTCGCGATTTCCGCACTCGCCGCAGGCCGAGGCAATCGAAACGCTGCTGCCGCGGATTCGCGAGTTAGCGAGCGAACATCGTGAGCCTGCGGCGTCCTGAGTGTATGTGCCGACAACGGATGGCGCGTATTTGGGCGTCTTCCGCAGTCCGGAAAGTTGGAATCTCAACAAATCTCGACAGATTTCTCTTTTCCGGCATATCTCGATTCGTTAGTCTTTCCGGCGTCTGTTGCGCGTTTCCGGGCACAATCGATTGTGGTGGCCGGAGCAAAGGGTTAAAACCTGCAACAGCCTGTCGAATAAGCCTCGCTATGGGCTTAATTCAAAGTCGAGCGGAATAACAGAATGCCGGGCGCGCAACGCGCCATGGCGGAGGAGATGCAATGCTGTCACGTCGCGTACTGTCTACGTCTTTTGCTGCGCTGCTGATTGCTCCCTGCGCGGCGGCGCTCGCTCAGTCGGCGGGGCCGATCTACACGTGGGACAACTCGGGCAACCCCACGCCCAACATTGAAGCCTGGGCCAAGAACTTCGGCGCCAACACGGTCACGCTGGACAACAACGTTGCCGGCGAGCTGACGGTCATCGAGTCCGGCGGCGCCGGGCAGGATGTCGCGATCACCGATGGCGCCAACCGCGTGCGCGAATCGTCAACCGCCGCCAGCGGTGGAACGGATCTCACCGGCCTGAGCTATCTTGAATTCGATCTGGGTCACAACGGCACCGGCCCCGTGAACGTGCAGTTCTTCGTGCAGGCCAGCACCGGCTTCAACTTCGTCGCGCTGGGTCCCGACCTTGCCGTGCAACCGGGCATCGCCACGTATCAAGTGCCGCTGACCGGCCTAACCGCGAATCAGGCGGTTTACGTCCGCACCATGGGCTTCAACGCGCGGGCGCATGCAACGGAAGGAAATCTCACGTGGACACTCCGCGAGTTGCGCTCGGGCGGGCAAACGCTTACGAGCCGTACGCTTGCGAACTTTGACACCGGCAGCGCCGAAGGCGGCAAGCAAGGCATGATCATCAACTTCGATGCCGCCGCCGTTGTTGGGGGAAATGGCGGGCAGAATCAGGTTGGCCTGACACACAATCCCGCGGGCAGCGGATCACTTCAGTGGACCGACGCCGCCGGAAGCAATGGCGCGGCGCTGTCGCTCGGCAACGGCACGGCCTGGGGCGGCAACACCTTCAACAATCGCACGACCGACGTCTCCAATTATGACACAGTCACCATCCGCATTTCGGCATCCGACGCCCTGAACGGCGGCGGCACGGTTGACGTAGCGTCATTCTTCCAGGCGAACAATTTCGCATTCCAGTCCGTTGGCACCCTGCCGCTTGCGATTGACGGCCAGTTCCACGACCTCACGTTCTCGCTGGCCGGCCTGATCAACCTGAACGTGGTCGATCAGACCGGAATCAACCTTGGCGCGCACGCGAATGAACTCGTGATGAACATCGACTCGATCGTCTTCAACGTGGTGCCCGAGCCCACGTCCCTGATCGGCGCGGCCGCACTGGGCGGACTTGGGTTGCTGCGTCGGCGTCGTAGCGCGTAAGCCAGTGGGTTCGTATTCTCGCGCACAAACCAAGAAGCCCTTCGACGATCGATCGTCGAAGGGCTTCTGATTTGCGGCTCGATCTTTCAAGGCGGAGAACAATTTCACCTTAACCATCGCGCGGCGCGTGGCCGGCGTGGCGTTGGACTTTGCGGGTTTGGCGCTTCGCTTCGTACCGCGGGAATCGAGGAGCGATTGGTAATGCGCGATGTACTTCTTCGCTGGCACGCGCTTGATTGCTTCGCCGATCACATCCAGCGCGATGTCATCC
>JACMJD010000263.1 GCA_014380825.1 Phycisphaerae bacterium
CGACGCAGTCGCTCCTGGTCGCGACGATCTTCCTGTTCATCGCGCTGAGCTGTGTCGAGCTCACGCGCCCGCCACGACCCTATCTGGCGATTGCGCTGGCGACAGTGTTCGCCGGATACCTCGCGTTGCCTTACTTGAGCTTTCGACCGGTCACGAGGGCGCTGGCGATGATCGCCTGGTGCGCATGGCTACTGCTGCGCGACCGACGAATGGACGAGCGCTCGTCCGGCATCTGGCTGGTTCCGATCCTCACGGCGGTGCTGATCAACGTCCACCTGTTCGCGCTGTTCATCCCGATGTGGACGGGCGCGCTGCTGGCCGGCGCGATCTGGGAACGATTTCGCATCGCGCATTGGTCCGAGCGAACCGATTACACGCGACGCATCAAACGATATTGCGCGCTGTTCGCCTGCTGCTGCTTCGCGTGCCTGGCGACGCCGATGCTCGGCGGCGTGATGTCAACGCTCTCGCATTACGGCCAGCATGATCCGATGGTCGCGGCGAAAGTCATCGCAGAGCTGCGCCCGTTCTACGACGGACCGATGTGGCCGATCACCACGGCCGTTCTTCTTGCGGCGATTGGGTTGATGATTTGGAAGCGATCCGACTTCCGCCTCGCCGAATGGGCGATGCTGGCGATCGGACTTGGCGGGTTGTTCTGGATGGGCCGCCTCGCGCCGTTGTTCGTATTGATCGCCGCCCCGATGCTGGCGGCAGCGCTGCCGACGCTGAAGGCGCGGTTACTCGCAAGGCCGATCGTGTGGTCGCTGCTTTGCGCGACGATCGGACTTGGCGTGGTGAAAATCGTAGACGCCTTCCCATCTCGCGAAACGCCGCTTGCGGTTTGGTTAAACCGACATGGCCCCGAAACGCCCGGCTACCCCAGCGGCGCCGCCGCATTTGTCGCCAACCGAATTCCGGCTACGACCGGTCGCATCATCAATGATTTCAACTGGGGCGGATATCTCGCGTGGGAGCTGGGGTCGCGCTACCAGGTTTTTATGGACGCGCGAACGCAGCTCTACACGCCCGAATTCTGGAACGACACGTGTCTCGGCAATCAGCAGGCGGTGGAATCTTCCATCCGCGCAATCACCGCAGATGCCGCGATCGTGCCGCTGAAATCACCAAAGCTGGCGGTCGCGCTGAAAGCGCTCGGTTGGAAGCAGGTGTATCACGATGACCGCGCGCAAGTGTTCATCCCACCGGATTCGCCGGTCGTCGACATGCTCGCGGATACGAAGGAGTAGACTGTTGTCACCCTGACGAAGTGAAGGATCTCGGCTGCCAATGTCGTTCGGCTACCGAGATCCTTCACTTCGTTCAGGATGACTATCGATCGGTTCGTTGACTACAGCGTATCCGCGAACTGCGCGATGAAGTTCGGCACCGGGTAGTGCTTCATCAGAAATTCGCGAAGCTGTTCGCGCTCGGCGATCAGGAAGCACAGGGGCTCATCGATCTTCTTTGCCGTGAAGTTCACCGCGCGGACCAGGTCCTGCGCGCTGGTCGCCATGTTGAGCGCATCGGATTCGCGGTTGGTGGGCATGACGTGGAACTGCCACGCCTGACGACGGTTCAGCAGGCGCAGGCATTCGGTGTCGATGCCAACCTCGTTCAGGTCGACCACGCCAACCGTACGAACGTATTGCTCGACCCACGCATCCTCGACCGCGCGCGGGCTGATCCCAAAGAGGCGCTCGGCCAGGTCACCGAACGGGCGGTGCGACTCACGTTGCACTTTCAGGATGTGCTCGACCTGCTTCTCGCTGAGAATGCCCTGCTCGATCAACAACTGCCCGATCTGAATTCCACGTGCCAAAGAAGCCTCCTGGTGATTGCGTCGGCGGTTGCCCGCCCCCTCTGGTATCGGCTTGAATCACGCGCGGCTTAGGCTACCGATAGGTGAAACGCCCGCGTAATAATGCGGCGGTGCACACTTTTCCGGTCCTACCGGCGACAGTAAGCTGGCGACGAAATGCTCAAGTCGAAGATCGGGTTGGTCGGGATGCTGTTGACGCTGCTGGGGGCGTCGTGGT
Organism: Phycisphaerae bacterium; assembly: GCA_014380825.1. The sequence goes on from JACMJD010000263.1 coordinate 2,040, forward strand.
CGCGCGGAGAGGTTGCGTTCGTCGACGCGACCGAGGCGGTCAGTCTGCCGTGGATGAACTCGGCGAGGCTGACATTCGTCGATCTGAACGCGGACGGCCGGGCGGATATCGTCGCGCGCGAAAAGCCGACGAGCGGCGCGGAACGATATCGCGTGTTCCTCAATCAACAGGACACCGCCGCAAAGCACGGATTTCGCTTCGCGGAAGGGACCAGCGCTGGACTTCCCACACCGATAGGCGGCGACGTAATCACGTTCGCCGACGTGGACAACGACGGTTTTGCCGACGCTGTTTTCTCGCGATATCTGGATACGAAGAACGCCAAGTTCATCGCGCCGAGCACTCAGCCGACCTCGACAAGCTGGATCAAAGGCAACGGCGACGGCACGTTCGGCGCGCCGCGAGCGATCGAACAAGCGACCCGCGCAACGACGGCCTGCATCGCAGTCGGCGATGCAAATTGCGATGGCCTACCCGACATCGTTCTCGGCAACTGGTACGACCAGTATGGCACGACGAACACGGCGTATCCGGGTGATCTGCTGGTTCAGCGCCGTGACGCCGACGGAACAATCCGCTTCGAGCGCGTACCACTACCGGATGAAGGCATCGCGTTTGATGAAGACCACGATGCCGGTCCCCGGCCTGCGTATGGCATGATGTTCGTTCGCCTGACGGACTCGGCCGTGCCGTCGATCATGCAGTTCAATTATGGCCGGCGTGCGAATCGGCTTTATGTGCCGACGGACGGCGCATCGCTGAAGTATGAGGATCGGGCCGTCGCGATGCATGTTGACGGCGACGCGATTCGTCACGGCAAATATCCCGCTTGGCTGAAGGAAGTCGCCAAGACGGATAAGCGGTTCGATCGCGAAGACGAGAAGCCTTACCGCTCGCACGGCAACAATTTCGACGCCGCGGTTGGCGATGTGAACGGTGACGGTAAGTTCGATCTGTTCATTAGCGCGATCACGCACGCCTGGGCGGGCGAATCGTCAGACCGCTCGCGATTCTTGATTCAGGGAGACGGCGAGTTTCGATATGAGGAGCGACTGAGCGTCGATCGGCCTGGCACGCATCCAACTACCTCGCCAGCAACTGGCCCGGCGCCCAAACCAAACTGGAATCAAGGCGATCTGTTTGCGGCGCTGGCGGATCTGGACCATGACGGGCGGCTGGATCTTATTCTCTGTTCGTCCGATTACCCCGATCCGCCGCCGCACGAAAATCGGTTGAGGATCTATCATCAGGAAGCGGATGGGCGTTTCCTTGATGTCACCAAGACCAGCGGCATCGATCACGTCGGTGCTCAACAGCCATCGCTGGCGGATCTCGATGGCGACGGTGATCTGGATCTGCTGGTCGGGCAGTCGTTCAACCGATTTTCAAAGTCGATGGTCGATCAGCGCACTCCACCGGGCCCGGTGGCGCGTGTATTTCTCAATCAAACGAATCGAGCCAACTCGATCACGCTGCGACTCGTCGGCGATCCGCAGCGCGGCGTGGCGCGCAGTGCGTTCAACGCGATCGTCCGCCTGACAACGGTCGTCAACGGCCAGCGCGTCACGCTGGTCCGGCAACTGATCGGTCCCGGCGGACATAACGGCAAAGGTGGCGATCAGGTCATCCACTTTGGCCTCGGCGAAGCGAGCGAAGCGGATGAGATTCGCGTTGATTGGCCCGGGAATAATGTCGAGCCGACTGTGGTCCGAAACGTTAGGCCGGGGCTGCATCCCGTGTCGATGTCGACGCGCTGAGTCGGCAGGAATACATCCATACTTGAGTGCAATTCATTCAGATTTACCGCGTGGTTATCGAGCGGTTGCCCCTAAGAGCACTCGCGGTAGCACGGGAAGAAATTCACGATTGGAAAGTCGCCTGCTCAGGCTGCCGATAAAAGTTGTGGAGGTCGCTGCGCGCCGACACGTGCAGGCCGAGCAGTCGTCAGTTATCGCGAGGTGTGCGAACCCACGCCGTCGCGACTATGATTCGGCTGCTGCAACTTGCGCGACCCGCGGTTGATAAGACAACCGATGGATTAGACAGACGCAGCGAGAAACGCACCATGGCATCAACCGCCGTCCAATCAGGCCTGCAGCTTTATCTTCGCTCGATCAACGAGTCGCCGCTGTTGACGGCAGACGAAGAAAAGTCGCTGGCGCGCAAGATCATCAACGATAACGACGGCGCCGCGCGCGAGCGCATGGTTCGATCGAACCTGCGCCTCGTCGTGAACATCGCCAAGCATTACGTCAACCGCGGGCTCACCCTGCCGGACCTGATCGAAGAAGGAAACATCGGCCTGCTCAAGGCGGTTGAAGGCTTCGATCCGGACAACGGATCGCGCTTCAGCACGTACGCGAGCTGGTGGATCAAGCAGGCGATCAAGCGCGCGCTCATCAACGGCGTGCAGCCGATTCACATCCCGGCGTATATGGTCGAGCTGATGAGCAAGTTCCGCCAGGCCATGCGCGAGCTCGAAGAAGAGCTTGGCCGGTTGCCAAATACCGATGAGCTTTCGGCTTATCTGAAGATGAGCAAGAAGAAGCTGAGCATCATCAAGAAAGCGGTGAAGGCGTATCACTCCCCCACGCAGTTCAGCGGCGGCCGCGGCGCGGTGGCGGGTGAAGAGATGATGATCGCCGACATCGTCGCCGACACGCACAACCCAGGGCCGGACGAACAGGTGCAAGGGAATGATGAGCTTGTGCAGCTTTCCGGCTTGCTCGAAAACATCGACGAGCGCGAGGCGAAGATCCTTCGCATGCGGTACGGGTTGGATGGAAAAGACCCGATGACGCTGAAGGAGATCGGCCAGCAGATCGGCCTGACGCGCGAGCGCGTGCGGCAGATCGAGCATGAGGCGCTCAGGAAATTGCGCGATGCGATGAGCGTCCCTGCTTGATCCGCATCATGTTAAGAACGATTGTCATCCTGAACGAAGTGAAGGATCTGGCTCAATGAGCCAAGTCCTTCACTTTGTCGGATAATGTTGTTTTGTGAAGTGAAGGTAACGCCCCGCAAGCGGGGCGGCTACACGAAGGCGGAGGCGCGTTAGCGACCTCGTCCACCACCACCACCGCCCCAACCACCGCGACCACCACCGCCGCCACCACCACGACCGGGTTGGATGCCACGCTGCGCCATTCTCGCTCGCATTGCGGCCATCATCGCGGCGCGCTGCGCTTGCCGGACCGGGTTGCCGCCTTGGACGTTGTTGAGTTGCCGGCCTGGATCATTGCGACGATTCGGGCGCGTCGTTGGTCCAGTCGTCGGCCGCGTGGTTGCACGGTCAGCCGGGCGGGTCGTTGGTCGCGTGGACGCCTGACGTTCCCACTCCTTCCGGCGGGCTTCCATCTCGTCGATCACCTTATCGATATACTTATTGCGATCGGCCTGCGTCTTGAGCGCGAAGTACTCGTCCAACCGCTTGTTCTCTTCCGCTTCGCGCGCCGCCTGCATCGCTTCCCTCGCATCTTCGCGATCGATCTTGCCGTCGCGCACTGCTTGGAAGAGATCCCGCGGGTTTTTTGGCAGCGCCGCCAGCGTGTCCGCCTTCGCGCTCGCCTTAAGGTGTGCGCGAATCGCCCAGGTCGCTCCGCCAATGATGAGCACGATCGCCAGCGCCGCGCCGATGATTCGCAACCGGCGAGGCCACGGCCCGCGCGCTTTTTTCAGTTCCATCTCGCGCAGCGCCGCCGCCAGCGCGGGGTTCTTCTTGGCCGAGACCATGTCGGGTGATTCGTTGCTCATAATTATCGCGCTTTTGGCTCGAAGGGACCGACGTGAAAATCGGCGTAGAGGAAATTCATCGCGCCGACTTCGGTCGGCTTACCGTGAAATGCTTCAAAGTCTTGCATCATCCGCAGGCGATCCGCACCTTCGCCGCGACGTTCCTTATAAAACGAGATCGCTTTTTCGAGCACTTGGTTGATGCCGCCGAGCTGATCGAATTGCTGCGCGAGGAACCCATCGAAGAACGGATTGTATTGGTAGCTGCCGCCCTCGCGATCGAAATAGGTCGTAAAGCCTTTCGGCACGCCGACGGTATCGTTGCCTTGCATGATCGTGTCCGCCGGGCAGCGCCAGACGCCGGTAGAGCCTTGCGCCTCGCCGATTGCTTTGGGCTTCCAATCACGGTCGAGCGTTTCATAAATCGTCGGCAGCGATTTCCCGGTCACCGGATGAATCGCGATCGGCGGCTGCATCGACGGAAGCGTGTTCACGTGCGGCAGGCGGTTCTTGTGATCGTTGAGGTAGATGCGGAACAGGTTGCCGATGTCTTTCAACTGTGCGGCACACGCGACCGTTCGAGATTTCACCCGAGCCCGGCTGAGCGTCGGGAGCAGAATGCCAATCAGCACCGCGATGATTCCAATGACCACCAGCAGTTCAACCAACGTGAAACCTCGAGATTTTCGGTTACTCAGCTTCATCTGAAATTCACTTCGCCTGCGAAATGCGAGCACCCGCATCAGTAGTTGTTGGCGAGCGATGCGATCCGCCGCCGTTTTTGTCACCGCTCTCGCGATTTTCGCGATCGCGCTCTTTTTTCTCGCGGCGCTCCTGCATGATTTGTTCGTACTTCACGCGCTGCTCGGGCGTGAGCATTTGCTTCGTCCGCTCGATCGCACTCTGCATGGCGGCCTCGCGCTGCTGCGACTGTTCCTGCATGCGCTGCACGAATTGCTGATTGATCTGTTCGTACTTCAGTTTCTGTTCTTCATTGAGCAGGCCGACGACCGCTTCGTTGC
>JACMJD010000264.1 GCA_014380825.1 Phycisphaerae bacterium
CTTGAGATCCGCAAGACGAACTGGTTCAAGTCATTCAAGCATCCAACCAAAGCGCGCCAGTGGCTGGAGAAACATTTCCACGCCCAGCCCATCGCCGACTCAAAGCTCATCCGTGTGTGGCTCGATCCGATCGATTCACAGACGGAAGCCCGTACGATCGTGATGGACATCGTCAACACGCACCTGGATCAGCAACGACAGATGACGAACAGCAAGGCGCTCGATCGAGCGCAGTCGCTGACGAGCCTGAAGACCAAATATGAAATTCGACTCCGCGAGCTGAGCGACAGGCAGAACAATCTGCTGTTGCGACTGACGCCGATCGACCTCAAGCAGACCGAAGGGACTTCGGCGATCGCCGCGGAGTTCAAAGATGCGCTCGCGCATCGAGGAACTGCCGAGGCAGGTGCAACAACCGCGAGGGCGGAGTATGAGCGGCTTGCGGCGCAAATTTCGGATAGTAAGTCTGGTGCCCCCGAGGCCGAGAACGACCCGCAGGTGGTACAGCTCAAAGAGGGAATCTCAGCGTTGGGTCAGGAAATTCGTTCCATGACGAATACTGGAGCGAATGCGGCTGACATTCGCGCCAAGCAGTTGAAGCGCGACGAAATCGACGAACAGTTGCGCAATCTTCGACACGAGAAATGGATTGCGCTCCGGAACTCACAGCTCGAGCGCGCCCAAGCCGCGATGCAGGCCACCGATGCGATCTCCAAGGCTGCAACCAAGCGCGTCGACGATCTGAAGCCCATCCTTGCCGATACGGCGATCGCGATGGCGGATTATCTGTCAACCCAAGACGAGCTGAAGCAGGTTCGCCAGTCGTGGAAGGATGTTCGCGACCAATTGGACACCCTCGGCACGCAAAGCGCCTTCATGACTGTCGACTGGGCTCAGCGCCCGGCTCCGCAAGGCGACGACTAGCCTCGAACTTCCTACGATTTTCCGGCCTTGCGTGCATCGAGCGCGGCTTTGCGGATAGAATATCCAGCCGCGCCGCTCGGCGTTGCGTGCTTGGGAAATCGCAATATCCAATTGGAATGAGGGTCGTCACATGTCGCTCAAATCTCTGATCTCAACGGGCACGAAAGTCTGGCTGGATTCGATCGAGCCGGGACTGGTGAAAACCAACCGCGCCTGGGGCGCAACCGGCGCGACGAGCAATCCGATCATCATCGCCGACATCATCAAAGCGGGCGGGTTCGACGAGAAGATCCAAAAGCTCGCCGACCAGGGCCTGGACGAATCGGCCATCGCCTGGCAGTTGAACGATCAGCTCGTGCGCGAAGCGCAGGACGTCTTTCTGCCCTTGTGGGAACAGAGCAAGGGCAATGACGGATACGTGAGCTTCGAAGTCGATCCGCTTCTCGAAGATGTGCTGGACAAGAACGCGCTGCCGCATGCCGAGCGCGTGAAGAAGTACATCGAGCTGGCGAAGAAATGGGCGGGCACGCACAAGAATCGCATGATCAAGATTCCGGCGACCGAAGCGGGCCTGGCCGCGCTGGAAGAAGTTGCGGCGATGGGGATCACGATCAACGTGACGCTGATCTTCTCACAGCGGCAATACAAGGCCGCGCGCGATGCGGTCTGGCGCGGCGCGCAGCGCCGCAAGAATGGCCTTGCGGGCTTCAAGAGTGTTTACAGCATCTTCGTGTCGCGCGTAGATGTGTACACCGAGAAGTACGTGCCGGAATTATCCAAGGACGCGCAGGGTCAAGTCGGCATGGTGAACGTGAAGAAGCTCTGGCGGATGAATCAGGAATTCTGGAAGGACAAGAATCTTCCCCTTCAGCAGGAGATCATCTTTGCCTCCACCGGCAAGAAGCTGAAGTGGCAGAGCGAAGACTACTACGTCGAACAGTTGGCCGGCAGCGATATCCAGACGAACCCGCCGGCGACGAACGAATTTGTCGAGAAGTCGAGCAAGCAATACACGCGGCAGGTCGACAAGATGCCGCCGGACGAGATCGTGCGCGAGATCGAGCTGAAGGTGGACGAGAAGAAGCTCGAGCAGAAGCTGATGGAAGAAGGCGCGCAGAAGTTCGCCGAGCCGCAGAAGGCGCTGCAAAAGTTGATTGCCGAAAAGCGCGCGAGCCTGGCGGGCGCAAAGTAGGAGATTTAGCCACAGAGGCACAGAGGACACAGAGAAGAAATGAATTCCGCTCTGCTGTATTTCTCCGTGACTCTGTGCCTCTGTGGCCAACCGCATTTGACGCACGCCGAGTTGGCGCCATCGACTGCGCCGTCATCGTCACAACCAGCCGACCCAACCGAATCGTTGATCGATCAGCTCTCTGCCGAAGAGTGGCGGACGCGTGAAGATGCTCAGGAACAACTGGTGGCGCGGGGCGCTGACGCGATCCCGCGCTTGCAAGGCGTGGTCGCGGAAAGTGCCAGCGAAGAAGCCCGCCAGCGGGCAGTCGCCGCGATCAGCCGGATCCGCGAACGGCTGGTCACCGGGCCGTCGCTCATCACGCTGCACATGAAGAACGTGGCGCCGCGGGATGTCTTTGCCGAGATCTCGCGGCAGTGCGGATCGAATCTTCAGCCGCTCCCACCGGAGCTGTGGGATTCGCGGCCGTGGAACAAGGTGTCGTTTGATTTTGACCGCCAGCCATTCTGGATCGTGATGCGTGCGATCGCCGAGCAGACCGGCATGGAGCTTAAGCCGTGGAACAACGAGGGGCTGCACCTGATTCAGGGCACCCCCGCCGCCGCGGCGGGCGGACGTTGGACAGTCACCGGGCCGTTCCTCATCACGCTGCATCGCAGCTCGCGCAAGCAGGAGATCGATTACGGCCAAGGTGATGCGGTGAACAGCGATTTCGTGCTTTCGTTTTCCGCGCTCGCCGAGCCGAAGCTTCGGGTGCTGCGCGCGTCGTATCTCGCGAAGCTCGAAGAGGCCACCGACGATCGCGAACCATCAAAGCTGATCTGGCGCGTTGCAACCGAAGTGAAGGACGTGTCGTGTAAATGAAAAGACGCGCGACACGTTGCGTCGCGCGTCGTTGCGCAAGATCAGTTGCTTCGCTCACCGACCGTAGTAGTACCGAGCTTCACTGTAGTAATAGCTCGACGGCGCCGAGTAGCAGGATGAATCGTAGTAGTACGATCGCGGGGTGTAATACTGCACCGGAGGCGCGACGTAGATCGGCGCTGGCGCGACGTAAACCGGTTCGTAGTAGCTGCGCACGTAAACCGGCTCACGATACGCGGGGTAATACGAGCCGAACCCGAACGACAGCGAAAAGCTGCTGCGCGATCCGTGGTTGTAATTTCCGTGGTTCCCGCCGTAGTAACCATAGCCGCCGCGCCCCTGGTAGGACGAACGACGATACGGTTCGCCGCGTTCATAGCGCGAGCCGCGATCATAGCTCGCGCGGCTGTTGCCGCTGCTGGCTCGGACACTGCTGCTCCGGCCGCCGTTGTCGTGATAGCGTCCGCCGCCGCCCGCCAGCGCGAAGCTTGGGACGGCCATTGCCAGCAAGAGGGACGAAACGACGCTCAGGGTTTTGATCTTCATAACGAACTCCCTCAATTGATTGACTCTCAATTGTAGCGCGCGTGCGTCATCTGATGCACACGTGTTCGTAAGATAAGACACAGGGAGAACACAAGCGTTAGCCGAGCCGGGGTGCGAGCGCGTAAGGTATTGTGGATGCTAAAGATGCGGCGGGATTGCTAGACGGCAGCAGGCTCAGAATCGTCCGCATCCTCCAGCGCCGGCTGCCCGTTACCGCTAACCTTGCTGGAAGTGTCGCCGTTGGAATCGCCGTTGGCGGCGTTGTGGGCATTGCCGATCTGGTCGATTGACGCGACCGCAGGCACGCCCGGCGAAGTGCTGTGCAGCGCGAACAGCATCAGCCCCACAAACAACACGACGATCACGCCGCTGCTGCTCAGCCACAGGATGGGGCGCTTGTCGGCGTCGAGATTCGCGGTGACGTCCGCGTCGCTCACCGGATCCGGCATGACGGCGCGTTTGGCCTGCTCTTCCTTCGCCGGCAAATCGCGGTTCGCCTGCGCGAACTTCTGCTCAAGGGTGGCCTGCTTCTGTTGCAGCTCGGTGAGGTGATCCTGGCTGTCGCGCGCCAGCTTCGAGGCCGCCTGCGCGTCGCGGTAATCCTTTTCGCGATTTGTGTACGCCAGCCGCGCATTCGCTTCTGCCTTGGTCAGCTCGAGCAGATCTTTTTCCTTTAACGGGATCATCGCCAGCCGCGCCTTCTCCTGATCGGCGGACGTCGTCTTGCTGCCGGAGTCAGCCATGTCTTTCTTGCGCGCGTCGATGGCGGTCTGGATCGCCGCCGCCTGCGTGCGAAGCTGCTTCATCGATTCGTCTTCGTCCACTGCGGTCGCGCTGATCGCCTGGTTATACTGCTTGCGCGCCGCGTTGATGTCCGCCAGCCGCTTCTCTAAGTCGGCCGCCACCGACTTCTGCGCCTCGGGCAGCTTCTCCACTGCAGCATTGGAGGCGAAGTTCTCCTGAAGCTTGGCCAGCAACTGATCGGCACGCTTGCGGTCGTTCTCGACATTCTCCTGAGTCGTATCGATGATCGACTGAAGCTGCGCGATCGTCTGGGCGACGTACGTGAGCGCCGGATCCTTCGGCAGCATCTCTTCGCGCGCCTTGATCATGCTGCTCAGCAGCATGACCTCTTCCTGTTTGTCGTCCGCCTCTTTCTTCATGCCCGAATTCTTCGCGGCATTGAGCTGGCGCGTGGCGGTGGCGAGGCGTTCGTTGAGTTCTTTGAGCTGCGCGTCGCCGCCGAGTTGTTCGGCGCGGCGCTGTTCCATGTTGTCGGTGAGCGTCGTCTTCAGCTCGTTCAATCGGCTGTACTGCTGTTCCTGGCGACGGATCAGATCGTCGACGATCTGCCGAGTGTTTTCCTGCAACCGCTGGGCGGCCGTGACGTATTCCGACAGCTCGGGGCTGTCCTTCATCAACTCTTTGGCCGCGCCGATCTGCTGCTCGAAGACTTGCAGCGATGAATCCAGCGCCTTGCGCGCCGAGGCGGCCTGTTCGTTCTTGGCGGTTTGAGCGGCGGTGAGCTTGCCGGTCAGTTCGCCGAGCTGCGTTTCCATCGCCGCAAGCGTCTCGTCGTTGATCGCCGGCTTGGCGCCATCGTTGCCGGTTGCGCTGGGAGCGGCGGGCGCCGAGTCCTGTTTGAGGCGTTTGAGTTCCGCTTCGGCCGACTTCACGCCGGCGAGCGCATCGCCCCACGCTTTTTCCAGCAGTTGAACTTCCTCCCGAATCTGGTTGATCTGCTTCGTGTCCGGCGCGCTATCGCCTTGGATGCGCAGCGCCTCGATCTCCTGGGCGAGCTGCGTCTTCTCGCGCGCCATCGCGTCCTTCGCTTCGCGAAGCTGTTGAAGCTGCTGATCGAGTCGCTTGGCGTCGTTGATGCGATTTTCGTTCTGGCTGTACAGCGCCTGGCCCATCGCAACCATGCGTGCGCGATCACCCGGATCGCTCGTGCCCTTGTTGCTCAGGAGCATCACGCCCTTGCGGTTTTCCGGCCATGTGGTGCGCGTGGCGGTGGCGAGATATTTCTCGACGTCTTCGAGGAAGCCCGGCGGGACTTCCGGATCGGACTGGCTGAGCACGCGCCTCGCCGCGATCCGCGTCGTTTCGACGTTCAGCAGCTTTTGCTGTTCGTCCTGAAGGTTGCGACGCTCATTGATGCTCAGCTGGTCGTAATTGCGGAACCGCACCGCGACTTCGGTCAAGCTGCCGGGCTGGAACAGGTAGTAGATCGCGGCGGCCGCGCCGCCCCAGAGCAAGACGCCGACGATTGCGAGCGTGGTGATCCAGCGGACGCGGCGGCGACGCTGCTCGTGCGCGGCCTGTGCGTCTTCTTCGCCCATGACAACCGCGGCGCGGCGCGACGCGGTGGCGACCGCGTCGGCCTGCAATTTTTCCTGCTCGAGCGTGCGGCCTGTTGTGCCCGGAATCGCCGGACGAACCGGCGGGCGACGGCGCTGCCCCGGGATTGGTTCCTCGATTGCCGGCGCGGCCGTGCCGCCGCCGCCTGCGAAGAACATATCGCGTGGCGCCGGAGATCGGCCGGAGATCGCGCGGCGACCGCGCGGCGCCTCTTCGGCCTGGACCATGTCCATCGGCGTGAGAGCGCTGGGCGACGGCGAGACGCTGCTCATTCCGCCAAACGGATCTTCGCCGGTGCTGGTGGCGGGCGGGGACATCTGCGAGAAGACATCCGCCTCGCGGACCGGCGGCATTGCCAGCCCGTCAAATTTCGTCGTGACCCGGCCCATCGTCGCCGCGACAGCGCCAACGTACGGCGGGATGCGCTCGTCATCTCTCAAACCCGGCGCGGCAGGTTGAGCGCCGCGCTCGCTGCGGCGCGGCGGACGCCGACCACGCAACGGCGGCGGCGGAATCGGAATCACCGGCCGGCTCTGCGCCGGATCGTGACCCTCCGTGCGCGGCTCGGCGAGCTTTGCTGACACCGCAGCGTCGTCCATCGCCGGCAACGGAAGCGGCGGCGGCGGCGGCATGTCATCAAGCAGATCCGGCGGCTCTCGTTCCTCTGTTTCACCCTCGGCCATCGCCGTGCTGTCGACATCGGGCGATTCGACGCTCGGCGCGGCCTGCGCCAGCAGATCGTCCTTCGTCGCGACGTCGTCGCCGGTGGGCGCGAGAATTTCGTCGATCAGCGCGTTGACTTCGTCGATCTGCTGGCCGGTCTCGCTCCGCGGGGCTTCGTCGATGAGATCGAGTTCGGTTTCGATCTCGATTTCCGCTTCGGCCGGAACTTCGATCGGCGCCATCGGGGCGCCCGGCGCGATCGGACGACGCGACATCGAAGACGACGGCGACGGCGGAGCCGGTGGCAAGCTGACCGGAACACCGCCAAGGAAATTATCCTGGTTCGCACCCCAGCGATATTCGGGAGCCGGCGCGGGAGTCGATGGCGGCGCTGGTGCGAGGTGAGCCGGCGCTTTTGCGACCGGTTCGGCGGGCGCGGCTTTCGCTTCGTTAATCGGCGCTTCGACGATCTCGCCGGCGTCGCCGGTCAGATCATTCATCGCGCGGGTCACGCCGGTGTCGGTCATCGGATCCGAAACCGTCGGCTCGCCCAAGGCGCTTTCGATCGCGTCTTCGTCGAACGTCGCGCCGGTAGCCGAGGTCTCGATGGATGTCTCAATGTCCAGATCGAGCGCGCTTTCCAGCGTGGGTTCGGTTTGGCTGATCACTTCATCGCGATTCTTCCCAACGACTTCTTTGGGGGCGATTTCTTCGGCGGCGGTCAGCTCGATCGGCGCTTCTGCGACGGGCTCTGGTTGCTTGGGCGCTTCCAGCGCCGGTTGCAGCACAACGGGCTCGACGGGCTTCTGCTCGGCGACCGCGTCGGTCGGCTTCTTGCGCGTGCGGCTGGCGGCAACTTTCTCGACCGCGGGCTCGCCCCTCTTCTTGCGTCCGCGTTTCGCCTTGACCGGTTCGGCTTCCGCTTCGACCGGCGTGGCGAGCGGTTCGACCGGCGCCGCGGGCGCCTCGTCGATTTCGATTAGCGGCAGCGCTTCATCTTGCGGCGTCTCCGCTGGCTTCGGCTCTTCGCGATCGAACCGCATGCCTGGCGCGGCGGCCGGTGCGCTCGGTTCGATGATCGGTGCATCCGCTTCGACATCCACCGGCTCGATCACATCAGACGACGACGCATCGCCGCGAAGCGTCGAGAAATCCAGCGGATGCGATTCACGCGGCACCGCGGCTACCGGTTGCGACAGATCGATATCGATCCGCTTCGGCTTGGCCGGCTGCTCGTCGACTTCTTCTAGCGCCAGGTCGAGCAGATCGTCAACCGCCTTGTCGTCGTCGCTTCGATCGGCGGTGAACTGACCCGCGGTGATTTCCGGCTCGTCGATATCGAGCACCGCGGCGCCAGCGCCTTGGTCGGTGCCGGTCGAATTCTGGTCGAACTCGTCGGCTGAGATTGTCGGCGAAATACGGAGCAAATCGTCGTCCTGCTGTTGGGCGCCTGGCTTTTTGGCAGGAGGGATCGCCTCAGCAGAAACAACTTCCTCGGTGGGAAGTTCTTCTGCCGGCGCCCCCGCTGCCGGGCGCCAACCGCGCCGCGGGCGAAGATCATCTTCGTCCGCCGCCGGATGGAGCGCGGGTCCGCCGACCTCATTGGTCGAACTCTCAGACCGCGAGTCGCTGTCGGCGTCCTTCTCGGCAGGGCTTAACTTTTCGGGTGATTCCGATAACGGCATCGGCGCGACGCCCTTATCAGCACTGCGCGGCGCGATCGGGGCAGTTGTGCGTAGACTGGTTTTCGGCGCCTCGTCGATCGGCTCGAGCTCATCCTGGTCGAGCTCATCCAGGCCGAGGGCTTCCTGGTTGAGCTCATCCTGGTCGAGGTCTTCCTGGTCATCCAGGCCGAGCGCGTCCATCGCCGCGGCCGCAGGTTCGGAAATGTCGGGTTCGGTTGCGATATATTGATCGGCTTCGTCAGCAACATGCGGCGCGGCGGGCCGACCGATTTCGATCTCGTCTTGCTGAGCGGCTTCGACGTCCATATCCAGCACAGATCCGCCTGCTTCAGGCTGCGCGATCGATAGTTCGGCGGTGGGCGTGTAGGTAAGCGTGGTTTCGCCGATGCGGACGTGATCGCCGGCGTTCAGTTGGTGCTGATGCACCGCCACGCCGTTTACATACGTGCCGGTGCGCGAGCCCAGGTCGCGCACGTGTCGGTGTCCGTTCATCTCGAAGATCACGGCGTGGGCGGTCGAGGCGCTCGCTTCCAGCAGATGCACGTCGCAGCTCGCGCGGCGTCCGATAAGAAGCACGCGCTCGTCGATCGGAACCGGATAGTCCGCGCCGCTCACTTCCAGCTTCGCCGGGGACGCGGCAACAGTCTTCTCGGATGGATCAGAAAGCGTTTGGCCGGCTCGGAACTTGAAAGTGAACGAGCCAATCTTGATCAGGTCGCCGTTCTCCAGGATCTGATCGCGGATCTTGTCGCCGTTGACGTAAACGTGCGTTCGGCTGGCGAGGTCTCGGATGTAAGTGTTCGGGCCATCCTTCACGACCAGCGCGTGGGCCTTGGAGACCGAGCTACTGGTGAGATGGATGCGTGCGTTGGATCGAGAGCCGATCAGCGTGACCGGGCGATGCAGCGGAATGGGTGGCTTGCCGGTGTGATGCCCGAGTGGGATCAGGGCCGAACCCTTGCTTGCTGCGCCAACGGATGCAGGAGATTGACCGGCCATTCGAACGCCTTAAACACTAATTCTTGTCAATTCGGGAGACTACCAGTTCTTGGTCAGCATTGAACGCGCCGCAGGTCGAGGGTTCTTCGACGCCGAGGCTGTCCCGATGATTTGAAGCGGGATCGACGCACGCGCCAACTACGACCGGCGAAAACGACAAGAAACTACATGCACGCCGATCGGTGACGGCCACCGGTTCAAAGCTGCCGGTTCAAAGCCACCGGTCCGCAAGTGGGTTTCCCGCCGGGCGTTGGCTGACACAAGTCAGTAAAACGACGCCGCCGAGCGACGGTTCATTTCCCCAAAACAGAGGATGCTGAACCGTCCGATCCGTTGCGTGAAACCGCCACGGCGCGCAGCACGCTTGCGCAGATCTTCCGCACCGGCCATCTTACCAGAACCATCGGTGTGTTGAGCAAGAAAAACACGGGTTTTCAACCGGCAAACAGGTTATCGGACCAAAATTAACGAATACAAAATGTTGGCCGATAACACCGCGATTGATGGTGCAGGCTACCACATGGTGTGCTCGGGGTCGGCATTCGATCGAGCGGTCCACTCCAACCAAAAAGGTCGCCGGCGCGTCGAGCCGCGCCGGCGATCGGTGCTTATCTGCTGTAGTGATTCCGGTTCACGCCGTCAAAAGCGGCCGGATCGCATGCAGCAGTTCTTAAAAGCCTTGTTAGACCCGCACGGGCAGGGGTCCTTTCGGCCAAGCTTTTCGAGCAGCTCCTTGTCGACGTGTACGACCCGTTGGCCACGTTTCACGTGCGTCTCGGACGGGAACCCTCGCCGCCGCTTACTCGTGCGCTGGAAAGCAGGGTTGGTCGGCGAACTGATCATGATCGAACTGGTGCATCGGGCACCTCCTGTAAAACGAGAAGGCTGCCACGTTACCCGCCGCTTGCGGCGTCGCAAAACGAATCGCTCACGTTGGCGGCTCATCCGCCTTGGGCGCAAGCGGCACCCCGCCACTGGTGAGCACCTCGTCAAACGTCGCCTCATTCGAGGGCGTAATCGACCATGAGGAACCAGATCGCATCGTCAGTGCCTGAAATGCCGCTCACCCGTAAAGATCATCGCAGCGCCGGCTTGGTTCGCGACGTCGATCGTCTCTTGGTCGCGCATTGATCCGCCGGGTTGGATGATCGCGGTGACGCCGGCGTCGAGCAGTAATTTTGGGCCATCGGGGAACGGGAAGAACGCATCGGACGCGGCCACCGCGCCTTTCGATCTTCCCGAGGATTTTTCGATCGCGATCCGCGCGGCGCCGACACGATCGACCTGGCCGCCGCCGATGCCGACGATGGCGCGGTCCTTGGCGATCACGATCGCGTTGCTCTTCACGTGCTTGCAGGCGAGCCACGCCAGGCGAAGTGTGGAGATCTCCTGCGTTGTTGGTTGCCGCTTGCTTACGACTTTCCAATTGCTCTGGTCGCTGCCGGCCAAGTCGCGCTGCTGAACAAGATATCCGCCGACGATCTTGTGCATCATCAGCTCGGTCGGATCAGCTGTGTCGAGCTGGCCGACTTCGAGCAGGCGGACGTTTTTCCATCGAGTGCGGAGAAGATCGAGTGCGTCGGGTTCAAACGCGGGGGCGACGATGACTTCCAGCAGCTTGTCGATCGACGCGATCTGCTCGGCGGCGGTCCGGTCGAGGGGTTTGTTGAACGCGACGATTCCGCCGAACGCGGCGAGTTGATCGCTTGCGTATGCGAGAGTGAAGGCTTGGCCGACGGAGTCGGCAGTGGCGACGCCGCAGGGTGACGCGTGTTTCACGATGCAGGCGGCGGGGTCCGGGAATTCTTTTACGCACGATAGCGCGGCGTCGGCATCGAGGAGGTTGATGTAGCTGAGTTCTTTTCCGTGTAACTGTTTTGCGAAGGCGACGGAGGATTCGGTTGGTTTGCGATCGACGTAGAGCGCGGCTTTCTGATGCGGGTTCTCACCGTAGCGGAGTTCGGAGGATCTTTGAAGATTGAGCGCGATCTGGCTCGGCATGCCGCCCGGCGCGGGTACGCTCTGGGCGGCCGTGGCGAGGTAGCTTGCGATGAGCGCGTCGTATGCTGCGGTGTGGGTGAAGGCGCGTTGGGCTTGTTTTAAGCGGTGCTTGCCGCAGCAGTTGCCGTTGTGCTCGCGGAGGTCGCCCAGGACTTTTTCGTAGCGATCGGGGGAAGTGACGACGAGGACGAAGCGGTGGTTCTTCGCCGCCGAGCGGATCATCGCGGGGCCGCCGATGTCGATGTTCTCGATCGCTTCTTCAAACGACGCTTGCGGCTTAGCGATGGTCTTCTCGAACGGATACAGGTTGATGCAGACCAGGTCGATCGGCACGATGCCATGATCGGTCATCGCTTTCACGTGTTCGACGTTGTCGCGCAGCGCGAGCAATCCGCCGTGGATTTTCGGATGCAGCGTCTTGATCCGGCCGTCCATCATTTCGGGGAAACCGGTGACGTCTGAGACGTCGGTCACCTTCAATCCGTTTTCACGAAGAAACCGCGCGGTGCCGCCGGTGCTGATCAGCTCGACGTTGAACTCGTCCAGCAGCGCACGCGCGAACTCCAGGAGACCGGTCTTGTCTGAAACACTGAGCAACGCGCGGCGAACGGGAACAAGATCGGAAGCCATGTGGAGCAGGATACGATTTCGCAGCGGGATTTAGAATTGTAGAAACGACAGCGTCGAATCATCCTGCGTCAGCAGCCAGGTCGTCCGATCATGAAAATAATTCAGAAGCGCGCGATCGCGTTCGGCGTCGATCGATCGCGCGAACACGATCTTCGCGCCGTCGATGTCCGCGCCATTGTGGACGAAATCGTAAAGCGGCGTGCGGGTGCCGGTGTACCGAACCAGCACCAGATGCTTGCTAGGCAATCGCGACAGGCGTTCGATCTCTTGCGATTGTCGAACAGCAGGCCCGGAGTGTGCGTCAAGCGCGAGCGATGGTGTCGTCTGAACCCATGCCGCCGCGATGGATGCAAGCGTGATCGTGACGGCGATCGAGGCGACGCGCGGCAGCCGTCGCAACGACCGGAGCCCCGCGATGATCAGGATGAACAACGCCCCGAACGCAGGCGCGAAGTACGGCGTGCGCGTGATCGGGATGATCGCCAGATGAATCAGCGGCAAGAGCACGACGAGCGCCAGCGCGAGGTGCGTGGTCCATCGTCGCGTGCGCATCGCAGCAATGGCCCCGAAGATCGCCGCGAGCAGCAGAGACGGCGGAAGGTAGCGGTTAACGAGAATTCTGTATTTCAGCGTGATCGAGTGCAGGTAGTTCTTCCATCCAACGTGCTGTTGGTATTCATCGAATTCGATCATCGCGAAGTCGTGCATGATCGGACTATTGAAATGCAGATCGGGGCGCGGGCGTTCCCAGAAGAAGCGCGGAGTGATCATGTATTGCGACTGGTGGAGACGATGGGGGAAGAGTTTCCAGTCGCCGGTGACGCGGGAGTTGTAGAACGCGAGGAAGATAAGCGCGGGTAGCAGCGGCGCTAGCACGAAGATCGGATTGCGAAACCGCCCCTCGACGATGCTCAGGGCAGACAAGCGGAGGAGGAAGAAAATCGCAAGCAGCAACGCGAAGATCGCGCCTTCGAATGGTCGGGAGAGCGCGAGGATGCTCAGTCCGATTCCAGCGATGAACGCATCGCGCAGATTCGATCGACGCGTCATCCGCAAGACGGCACCGAGTGTGAGCGCGCCACCCAGCAGCGGGACGTTTCCACCCCAGTAACTCTGATTCCACGCGGCGATAAGCGGATGCATCGCAGCAACAATTCCCGCGAGCAACGCCCAGCGCGGCGGCGCGATCGGGCGCAGCATCCACACGATCGTCGCGCACGCCAGTGCGCCGGCGACCCACACGCCGAGGATCGGAAAGTTCGCGAGTTTCAGACCGAGTGCCAGCACAAGTCCCTGCGCCGGGGGATGTTTTGACGCGTATGTCGGGCGTTGGATGGTGTCAGCGTATTCGAGCGCGTCCGTCATCGGGTGCGGCAGGTTGCTCAACCGCCCGTGCGCGAACGTGTCGGCGGCGAGCAAGTACGAGAATTCATCCGGCTCCGATGCAAGCGGGACGGACCAGATGAGCGACGGAATAGCAGCGAGCACGAAGGCGAAACAGAAAACGACGGCTTCTGCGAAGAACGGTCTGCGTGCGATGCGCGATGCGAGCCGCGCAATGGAATCGGCCAAGCGCTGAGCGGCGGGAACCGAAATGAAAATCGCGACGACGACCGCGGCGGTGCTGAGAAAGACGAGCCAGCTCATTCACCAGTTCCACGGCAAACGCTGAGAAGTTTGGCCGCTCGTTGCCGGGACCTCGTTCAGCGCGTCGCGCCCGCGGTGCTCGCGAGCGCTTCGTTCAGCGGGACCGGCGCCAGCACCATCGTCCCCATCACGCCCGGGGTGGTGACGGGTTTGATCGCCATCACGTTGCCGTCGCGCGTCGAGGCGTAGATCATGCCGTCCTTGGTGTTGATCGCGAACGCCGCCAGGTCGTTGCGCTGGCTCTTGAACTTCACCTCGCCGGTCGCGCGGTCGCAGGCGAGGATCTCGTTGTTCTGGCCACGCAGGTAGACGTGCTTGTCGTCCTGGGAGATGAATCGGGTCGCGCCTTTCACGGTCCACTTCGCGTCGCGGTTCATCTTTCCGGTGACTTTGTCGATCGCGACCACGCCCACGTTCGGCACGACTTGATACACCGTGTCGGCGGTGATCACGGGGCTCTCGACCAACGGTGAGAGGGAATAATACTGCCAGCGTAAGCGTCCGCTGCCGGGATCGAGGCAATAGACCTTGGTGTCCATTGATGCGACGTAGATTCCGCCGTCGTCGGCTTTCACATCGGCGACGATGCGTCCATCGGTCTGGAAGGCACTGTGATCCAGCGGCCATGCCGGGGCCTTGTCTTCGCTGATGGCGTATACGGCGCCGCCCTCGTCGGCGAAGTAGATCAGGTTCTGATAGACCGCCGGCGCTGCGGAGATACCGTAGCGCGTCATCGTTTCCCATCGTGCGCGATCGAAGCGGCGGGTCAGATCGATCGCCGCCAACCGTCCGCCGGCCGGGTAGTCCAGGCCGATGTAGATCGTCGTGTTCAGCACCGTGCCCGGCGATCGGATCGATCGCTTGGTCGACGCGCTTTCAATGAACTTCCCGGACTTGCTGTACAGCTCGATGCTCGCGCCGGTGGGAAACGCGACGCGATCCTTCACGATGATCGGCGGCTTCACCGGGACCTGATCGGGCGTGATGTCGATCGCGTAAAGCGGCTTGCCGTCGGCGGCGCTCATCGCGGTCACGCGGTTGCGCTGCGAATGCGCGAACAGCGTGTCATCGCGCAGATACAGGCCGCGAATCGCGTCTTTGCGCGACGAGAGGTTCAGCGGCAAGTTCCAGCTTTTGGCAAGTGAATTCACGGGAACGAGCGCGATCTTGTCGTTCTCAGCGCGCGTCGTCGTGCAGCCGCTGCAAATGAAAGCCAGGGCGGCCATGACGAAACTGAAACCAGCGACGAGCGATCGTTTGGAAAAGGCGGGGCTCACGGGTGATGACTCCTGCTGCGGGGTGCGGCGGCGCGGAAAACTCCTGCGCGGACTGTCGGGCACAGATTATCAGCGCTCGCGAGCGAGCGTCAAACGCGGCAGAGGCTGGGCACAGCCGCGTTCGGGCAGATTGTCGGTAATAATCGCAGGCGTGAGACGTTATACTTGGCACCCCGCGCGGCACCGCAGGTCGGCGGATTATACAGGAGCTTGTGATGATTGGATCGAATTCACGACGGCTGGGCCGGCTCACGTTGTTCATGGTTGGAGTGATGGCGGCCATTTGCTTCCTTTCTGCGGGAGCATTCGCTCAACAAGGTCAGGGCGGCCAGCGAGGAAATCGCGGGCAGGGCCAAGGTCAGGGACGCCAAGGGATGGGCCCGGCGATGCTTGATCGCCTGCATGCGTCCGTGAATGAACTGAATCTCACCGACGAACAGAAGCCCAAGATCGACGAGATCTTCACGAAGGCAAAGGACGATTTCGAGAAGATGCAGCCGGAGTTGCAGGACCTGCCGATGCAGGAACGCGGCACGAAGGTGCGCGAGTTCACTCAACAGTTAAGCACAGAAATCAAAGCGGTCCTGACCGACGAACAGAAAGCTGAATTCGATAAGAAGGTCGCCGAAATGCAGCAGCAGCGTGGCGGCCAAGGACAAGGTGGCCAAGGTCAGGGCGGTCAAATGCGCCGCATGCGCGAAGCGGTAGAAGGCGTCGGTCTGACCGATGAACAGAAGCCCAAGGTCGACGCGATCCTGAAGGACATGGAAGACAAGGTCCAGCAGGCGCGGCAGGAATCGCAAGGCGATCGCCAGGCGATGCAGGAAAAAAGTCGGGCGATCGCGACCGATACGATGTTGCAGCTCGAGCAGGTTCTAACGCCCGATCAACAACAGAAACTGCGCGAATCGATGCGAGCGAATCGTGGCGGTGAACAAGGCGGCAACGGTCCGTCAACCCGACCGGCGGATGCAAATCCGCCGACCACGCAACCGGAAAAAAAAACGTCGGATCGATGATCCCACCGGCTGATTTGCCAGGTCGTTTGAAAATCGGGCAAGTCGCCCCCGAGTTCGAATTGAAGAAGCTGGACGGTACGCCCGTTCAGCTTTCTTCGTTTAAGGGCAAAATTCTTCTGCTGACGTTTGGCTCGTTCACCTCGCCTTCCTTTCGTCAGCGCGCGGTCGCGCTCGATGAGCTGCGTCGCGATCACGGTGCGCGTGTGAGCTTCCTCGTCGTCTATACGCGCGAAGCGCATCCCGCCGGCACGTGGGAAGTGGATCGAAATCGGGATGAGGAGATTTCGATCGCGGATCACAAGGACGAAGCGGAACGCCGCACCGTCGCGCGCGCGGCGCGCGATCGTTTGAAGCTCGGGCAGTTCACGTTCGCGACCGACGCGATCAGCAACGCCACCGCCGATTCGTATCACGCGTTCCCGAACGCCGCCTCCGTGCTGATCGGAAAAGACGGAACGGTGCTGGCGTATCAGCAGTGGTTTGATGCGTACACGATGCGCCCGGCGATTCTCGACGCAATCTCGCCGAAAGCGCAGGCCGGCAGTTCACGCTAAGCGAAAGCTCTACTTCGCCGGTGCCGCGGGTTCCGCTGGGGCCGGCGGCGTCGCGGGCTGCGCGGGAATCTCAGGGGCGGGCGCTTGCGGGGCTTCCTCGCCGGTCACATTCCACTGCGTATTTTTCATGTGCGACGAAGACTTGGACCCCGGGTAAACATGCGACGCCGGCGGGGTGCAGGTTTCGCATCCGACCACTCCGACCAACATCGCGGCGCCGATCGAACCAAGCAGGGCACGGTGAAGACTCATTGGTGTTTCTCCTGACCCGGTAAAAAAGACGGGCGATCGCATTCTCGCAAATCCCCCGTAAATTGCCCATCTAAATCCGAGACGGGCTCATTTCATCGCAGCGACCATCCCGACGATGAAAGCGATTACTATGAAAACGACCACCAGCCCCGCCGAGATGAATCCGCAGATCAATCCTGCCAGCGCCATTCCCGTCCCGGTTCGCTCGCCGCGCCTTATTCGGCCGCGCGCGAGGAAGCCGAAGATGATGGCGAGGATCGCGGGAATCATCCCGATTAAATAGCCACATTGCAGGGGAAACGAGACGAGCGCCAGCACGAGACTGGCGATCGCGAATCCATCTGTCGGGACCGCCGCCAAGCCACTGTGGTAGTTCAACTGCGGCTGATATCCCGGGTTTCCGGGCTGTTGCCCCGGCGCCTTCTCGGTGCCTGGTGCGTCGGCGCGTTGCCCGATCTGGATCTGTGCGACCAACTCCGGCACCGCATCGGCGCGTTGCCACTCGGTCAGCCCTTCGTGCCAGACCAGCGTGTCCGGGCGAAGCCCGAAGGAGGCCAATTCCTCAAGCGAGTAAGGCCCCCGCTGCTCGTTCCCATTGGCAAAGAAGTATTTTTGCATCGCAAGCCCCGATTCTGAAGAGCGATTCGCTCCCATGCAAGCCAAACCTGCTCATTACGACGGAAATCTTGTCAACCATAAGCCATTAGCGGCTCATCACTTGGCGACACTCGGGCATCGTGGATGTTAAAATGGGTAATGGATTTCAATGCGCTTCCCCGATACCTTAATTGTCAGTTTGCCCAGTTTAACATCAGCGGTGGCAAGGACGCCTCCGGTTGTCAATCTGGTGAAGCATCAGTTGGATGTCGTGCTTCACCCGGAGAATCGTCCAATGAAGATCGTGATCAAC
>JACMJD010000265.1 GCA_014380825.1 Phycisphaerae bacterium
ATCCGAAGAGTCCCGTGCGGTGGTTCGTCATCGGGATCGTGGACGAATGATCGTGACGGCCAGACAGCTTGAGGCGTTGCATCGCGATAGTGGGAAGAACGGGCACGTCACGTTGCAAGCGGGCACGACGTTAAGCCCGCTGGCGCGGGAGTGGTTGCGGAACGCTCGAGTGGAGATTGAGTATGTCGAGGCGGAAGTGTTGGGTCGAACAGAACACAAGGAACGTCCGACTGAGAGTTCGCGGCTCTCGCGGGTGATGTGGTGGTGCGATGGACCGTGTCCTGTCGCGAAAGCGGCGCTGATGATGCAGAAATCGTTTGTGCACTTGCGACCGATCACAACATCGACCGATGCGAGCCACACGGCGATCGCCGTTCGCAAGTTCGCTGACGAAATCACGTCGCGCCGAGCCGATGCGGGAGTGTTGCTCGTGAAGAGTTCCGGTGCGGCGACGGTGCATGCAAATCGACTGAACGAACTGCGCGCCGTAGTGGGCACAAGCGTCGATTCGCTCGATGCCGCCATGAAATCGATTAAGCCAAACGTGTTGATCGTCGAGCATGCCGAACAATCGTTGATGCACGTGACGAACGTTCTCACGCGGTTCTTCCGTGGTGGAGGACCCAGATGAGATTCGGCAAAGTGGTCGGCCAAGTCACGCTGTGTCGGTCGTATGCTACGCTCATCGGCGGACGATTTCTGATCGTCGAAGTTCAGGATCGATCCAGCCTGGCCGGGAAATCGCGGCAGTCGAAGGAGTCTCTGGTCATTTACGACCATCTTGGCGCAGGCAATGGTCAGCTCATCGCGTTTTCGGAAAGTCGCGAAGCTTGCATGCCGTTTTATCCGGAGAAGCGCGTGCCGATCGACGCGTACTGTGCCGCCCTGCTCGATCAGGTTGTCATTGAAGAGAAATAGGAATGGCTACTAACGGAAATCATCGCCCTTCGTTCGCGCCGCGCGCCAGCGAATGGAAACTCAAAGAACAGATGTGCGACGTGGGCCGGCGCATCTGGATCAAAGGATTCTGCGCGGGCAATGAGGGAAATCATTCGTATCGGCTGTCGGAGAATCGCGTACTGTGCACGCCCACGGGAATCAGCAAGGGCCAGTTGAAGCCAGAAGACATCTGCGTTGTCGCCATGAACGGCGATCAGATCTCCGGCTCGCGAAAGCGCACGAGCGAAATTCAGCTTCACCTGGCGATATATAAGGCTCGACCCGATGTGAACGCCGTTTTGCACAGTCATCCACCGCACGCGACAGCGTTTGCGGTGGCGGGCGTCGATCTGCCGACGTGCATTCATCCGGAAGCGGAAGTGTTTCTAGGCGCAGTGAAGACCGCGCGGTACGTCACGCCCGGCGATCAGCGGCTGGGCGATTCGATCCTGCCGCACGTCAGAGACAGCAACACGATCCTCCTGCAGAGCCACGGCGTGGTGACCTATGCCGACGATCTTGAGCGTGCGTATTACCAGCTCGAAATTGTGGATGCGTACGCGCGCATTCTGATCCTCGCCAAGCAAGTCGGCAGCATCCGTCCGCTAGAGCCGGGGGAGATGAAAGAGCTACTCGCACTGAAAGAACGATTCGGGATGACCGATACGCGAGATACGGAGAAGCTAAGCTGCGCCGCCGACTTCGTACAACGCGTGAACACTGAAGCCGGCACACGCGGACGAATGGTGAGTGATGGCGGCGTGGCGCCGGTCGAGCATGCTTCGCAGTCGTCATCATCGTCGCCGATGGACACCGCGATCGCATCGATGACGCCGGAGAATTATTCGGAAGCAGACATCGAACAGCTCGTGCAGACAATCACCGATCAAATCATGGCGAGCGCCAACTAATCTATGAAGGTCTCGATCATCGGCGCTGGCGGACGCGTGGGCAGCAATGCAGCCTTTGCGCTGCAATGCGCGGGAATTGTGAGCGAGATTCATCTGCTGGATACGAACGAAGGTGCCGCGCGCGGCGAGGCGCTCGACCTGCTTCATGGCACGAGCCTCGCCGGCGATCAGCGAATCTACGCCGGCGATTATGACCGCTGCGCCGATAGCGATCTGATCTGCATTACGGCTGGGCTGCGTCGCAAGCCGGATGAAAGCAGGCTGCATCTCATCAACCGAAACGTCGAGCTGTTTAAGCAGATTCTCGATTCGCTTCTCGCCCTGCCGTTGCGCGATGAGACGACGCTGTTCGTGGTTTCGAATCCGGTTGATCTTCTCACGCGTCTGGCGATCGATCATCTGCGGCGCGATTCATCTCGTGTGATCGGACTTGGTACGCAGCTCGACACCGCACGATTCCGATCACTCATCGCGCTGGAAACGAATCTCCCGGCAAGCCAGATTAAAGCGCTGATCATCGGCGAGCATGGTGATTCGATGGTTCCAACCTGGTCGAGCGCAACGGTAGCAGGCTTCCCGCTGCTCAAGCTGCCGGGGTTTGGCATCGCCAGCCAACAACGCGTGTTCGAACGAACGAAAAACAGCGGCGCGGAAGTGATCGCGCTCAAAGGCGGCGCAGGTTGGGCGGTCGGTTTGTCGATCGCGGAGGTGATTCATGCGATGGCGCTCAATCAGCCGAAAGTCTTACCGCTCTCGACGCAACTTGGTGGTGAATACGGAATCAGCGGCACGTGCATCAGCGTGCCGACGATGATTGGCAAGCCGGGAATCTTCAAACGAATCGAAGTAGAACTCTGGCCGCGCGAGTTCACGGGATTGCAATCCAGTGCGCGCTTGCTGGATGAAGGCTATTCGAAAATCACGGGCGCGCGACCCGTGCAGGCCGTGGCGCGATGACAAAGTCGCTCGACGTCAAACTCGCCAACATTCATCGCGATCCGCATCGCGCGACGAACTTCATTCTCGCCGACGCGAAAGACGCTGACATGGCGTTTGGACTTGCGTCCGGCGGCAAAGCTGCAGTCACCGGCAAAATGCGATCGCTCGCCGACTATCGCGACCAGATGCGCGAGATCACGCAGCAGGGTCTGGTTGACATCATGTTGATGAGCGCCAGCTCAAGCGAAATACTGACGGTCGACGAGCGGTTGTTCGACAACTCGCCCGTCACCCCGGCCGTCCGCGCGAATGACACGACCGACATTCACCTCCCCGCGGGCGGAACGTACGCAAGTGAACCTTCCCGCCCCTTTCGATCCGTTACCATCGAACAAATCCAGCGCGATGCCGGCGCCAACCTCGGGCTTTATTCGATCACGCCGAACAACCGGCTGGAATTCGATTACCCGACGCTTCAAGCATACAGGGACTTCCGCGTCGAAGCTGAATCGAAGGGTTTGCGTCACTTCTTGGAAGTCTTCGATCCCAACGCCTGCGGCGATCACTGCCCGATGGATGTCGGGCGATTCGTCAATGATCTGGTCGCGCGCACGCTTGCGGGCGTTCCTCGCAGCGGCCGGCCGTTGTTCTTGAAGATGGTCTATCACGGGCCGCGCGCGATGGAAGAGTTGGTCACGTACGATCCACACCTCGTCCCGGGAGTCCTCGGCGGCGCGAGCGGTACGACGCGTGACGCGTTTCACCTGCTTGAAGACGCAAAAAAGCACGGCGCTCGAGCGGCACTGTTCGGCCGGAAGATCAAAGACAGCGAGGATCAGCTTTCGTTCGTGCAGAACCTTCGGTTGATCGCGGATGGAAAACTCGGCGCGGTTGATGCGGTCAAGGCGTATCACGATGCACTGCGTAAGTTGAACATCTCGCCCATGAGATCGTTGAAAGATGACTTGGAACTGACGAATGGAAAATCGAACACCTATTCGGTGGGCACGCGGGTGACGAGTACGCCGAAGCGTCACGACTTTTCGAAGATGACGAGCGCGGACAAGGTCGCATATGCGCGTGCGCGGCTCCGAGATTGAAATGCTCATCGAAGAACGACAATCTCGCCTGCAGACGCTCCTTGCGCAGCGCGGCATTAGCGATCTCGAATCGCTCTCGACGGAGCTGCGCGTTTCGCAATCGACGGTGCGTCGCGATCTGGATGCAATGGAATCGCACGGCCTGGTTCGTCGCACGCATGGCGGCGTGATCTGGATCGGAGATCGCAATAACAGCAAGCGACCATATGCGTTCGATCAGCGAATGGCGGTGCAGGTCGATTCGAAGCGCGCGATCGCACGTGCCGCGGCCAAGCTTGTGAGAGATGGTCAGACGATCCTGCTCGATGGCGGCACGACGACGTTTCATCTTGCCCAGGAGCTGCTTGGCCGATCGATGCAGATCGTCACCAACTCGCTGCCGATCGCCAATTTGTTTATCAACGAAGAGCGCATCGAGCTCATCCTCACGGGCGGCCTACTGTATCCGCGTTACGGCGTGCTGCTGGGTCCGTCGGCGGAGCAGTTCATCGACTCCGTGCACGCGCAGACGCTGTTCTTCTCCGTGGCCGGTATTCATCGCGGGATTTTGTATAACCAGAATCTGTTATTGGTGCAGTCCGAGCAGCGGATGATGCGGCAGGCGCAGCGCCGCGTGCTGTTGTGCGATTCCAGTAAGTTCGATCAGCAGGCGCTGGCTCAACTGTGCGAGTTGAAACAGATCGACACACTCGTGATTGATGGCCGCATCACGAAGGAACAGCGTGCAATGGCGAAGCAGGCCGGTTGCGAAGTGCTTGTCGCTTCGTGACGCCCAGCACCTCGTCGCAGCGCTGCCAGTAGGTTGGTTCCAGGCCCAGGCGTTGTTTGATCATCACATCGCGCCGCATCCAATTTTCTTCGTGCATCAATTCGATCGAGCTCGCCACACCCAACCGCGTGATAGGCGGCAATGGGATGATCGGCCAATCGCTGCCGTGGATGAGCCTTTCGCGCACGTCTTTATCGCCGAGAATCTTCGGCCAGGCGTGCCAACGCGTCGGCAAGCAAAGCGCGGACGTGTCGCCAAAGCAGTTGGGATATTGTTTTGCCAGACGCAGGAAGGTGTCGACGTAATCTGTTTCGCCCGGCACCGATCGCGTGCCGCAGTGAGCCATGATCACCGTCACGCCCCGCTTGAGCGCGGGCACGAGCAGCATCGGATCGGCGAGCGAGTCGTCCACCCGCGGAAGCGATTTCTCACCGCCCGTGTGTGCGAGTAGGGGCAGGCCGTGATGCACCATGGCTTCGTAGAACGCTTCGCACCGCGAATTGGATGGGTCGAAGCCCTGCACGATCGGCAGCCACTTCATCAACACGGCACCGTGCTGCACGCAGCGCTCCAGTTCAGCGATGGCATCGTGTCGATAGGGATTAATCGACGCGCCGAAGAGCATCTTCGGATGACGCCGACAAAGCTCGATCACGTAGTCATTGGTCACGTAAAAATGCGTGCGGCCGAGATCGATTTGGCCTCGGTCGTCGCAAACGCCGTCGAATGCGAGCACGACGACCGCGTCGAGCATCTGTGCACCCTCGATCGTCCGCGCGAGCAGCGCTTCCAGCGCCCGCTCGGTGCCGGCATCCTCGCCAACCAAGCCGAACTTCCATCGCATGAACCGAAACGCAAAGCTGTCCAGCAGCTTCCGCGACATCAGGCCATGGCCGGGTGTGGTGGCAGAGATGTGGACGTGGCAGTCGATGATCATTGTGGACGATTACGTAATGCTAGTGCTGTTGTCGAATTTCCTGATACCTCGTGAACGCGGCGTCCCAGGCTTTGGTTTCGCGCGGCTCGAATCGCTTCAACTCAAAACTGTTCTTCACGATCGAGCGCGCATGTTCGATCGATTTCACACTGCCCATGGTGATGCCCTGTACCAGCGCGTTCCCGATCGCGGTGGCTTCAGATGGGCCCGCGACAACGGGTCGCGCACACGCGTCGGCGGTCATTTGATTCAGCAGGCTGTTCTGTGATCCGCCACCGACGACGTGGATCGTCTTGATCTTCTTTCCGAGCAGATCTTCCAGGCCGGTGAGCGTGCGGCGATACGTCATCGCCAGACTTTCCAGGCACGTGCGGACGAAATCGCCCGGCCCGGTCGGCGGGCGCTGGCCGGTCGCGGCGCAGAAGCGTTCGATCTTTTTCGGGATGTCGCCGGGCGCGCGGAACGGCGCATGGTCGGGATCGATGATCGATTGCAGCGAAGGCGCGGCGGCCGACAATCGTTCGAGCTCCGGGTAGTCCAGATCCTGCCCCTGCGATTTGAAGTACCGTTTACACTCCTGCACCAGCCACAGGCCCGTGATGTTTTTCAGGAACCGGATGCGACCGCCCACGCCGCCTTCGTTGGTGTAGTCGTAGCGCAAGCTCTTTTCGGTGATGAGCGGCGCAGCCAGCTCAACACCCATCAGCGACCACGTGCCCGAGCTGATAAAACACCAGTTGTCGCCTTCGCCCGGAACAGCAACTACGGCGCTGGCAGTATCGTGTGACCCAGGCGCGATGACCGGCACCGTGTTCATCCGACATTCCGCGGCCATCTCTTTTCGAAGCGAGCTGACGACGGTTCCGCTTGGTGCCACAATCGGCAAAATGTGTCGCGGCAGTTCAAGCTCGTGCAACAACTCATCGGCCCAGGCGCGCTTGCGCGGGTTGAACATCTGGCTGGTCGTCGCGATCGAATACTCGCTTTGCTTTTTCCCGGTCAGCAGATAATTGAACAGATCCGGCATGAAGAGCAACGTCTCAGCGGCTGCCAGGAGTGACGACTTCGCCTGTTGCATCGCGACGAGCTGATAGAGCGTGTTGATCGGCATGAACTGCACGCCGGTGGTATCGAAAATGCGTTGGCGGGAGACGCGCTGGAAAACTTTTTCCATTACGCCTTCCGTTCGCCGATCGCGATAGTGAACCGGATTGCCCAGGACTTCGCCGGAGGGGGCGATCAGGCCGAAGTCGACGCCCCACGCGTCGAGGCCGATCGAATCGATCTGCCGCTTTTGCCCACCGTCGACTGCACAGCGACGAAGGCCGGCCTTGATCTCTTCCCAGATGCCCAGCAGATTCCAATGCAACGACCCGTTCATGCGACCAGCAGGCGTGCTGAATCGGTGCCGTTCTTCCAGCGACAGCCGGTCGTTTTCCAGTGATGCGAGCACGGCGCGCCCGCTCTCGGCGCCGATGTCGATGGCCACGAACTGATCTTTGGGCATGGGTCGAAGAGCTCCCGTTCGACTTGAGTTCGGTATAGTAACGGATCACACGATGCATCGCACGCGCGTTAAAATCTGCGGGATCACGCGACCGGAAGACGCCGCCGCCGCGGTGGAAGCCGGCGCGGATGCGATCGGCATGATCTTGCATGCAAATGCGCCGCGGAAAATCTCGAAGCAGGTTGCGGACGATATCGTCAGCGAAGTCGCGGACGAAGTCGAAGTCGTCGGCGTTTTCGCCGACGCGCCTCTAGATCTAATCGTTGAAATGGCCAACGAGTTGGAGCTCGACCAAGTGCAACTGCACGGCAGCGAAGCTCCCGACATCATGTCAGCGCTGGCGGGCGTAACCGTCATCAAAGCGATTCGCGGACGAGACGACATCAACGCCGAACTGTCGCGTTGGCGCGATATTGTTGGCGTCCGCGCACTGCTGCTGGAGACTGGCGGCGGATCTTACGCGGGCGGGAACGGAATCGAGTCCGACTGGGATGCGCTGGCCGCACTGCTCGAAGGCCCGAGTCCGCTCGATCGTAACGCATTGGTCGTGGCGGGTGGATTGCGAGCAGAGAATGTCGCGAATGTCATTCGCCGGCTGCGACCGTGGTCGGTCGATGTCAGCAGCGGCGTGGAACGCTTGATTGGCGTGAAATCGATCGAGAAAATGCGGGCGTTCTGCGCGGCCGTGCGTGCGGCGGATCAGAGCATTTGACTGAAATTACACCACGCGCGCGACAGCCGGTACGCGGTATACTGCCACGCATGGGAACGGACGAACCGGCCGGCGGCGCGAAGCCTCCCGCCTCACCTCTCAGTCCGGAGGATCAGCAACGCAACGAAAACCTGCTGGCGCAGGTTTACGAGCAGCTTCGCGCCATCGCGCGCAATCGAATCGCCAGTGAAGCGCCGGGACATACGCTTCAGGCAACCGCGCTGGTGCACGAAGCGTACATGAAGCTGTGCCTCACCGGTTCAAGCTTCAAGCTGACCAACCGATCGCAGTTCGTCGTGATGGCCGCCGAAGCGATGCGGCGGGTGCTGATCGATCACGCGCGTGGGCGAAACCGCGTGAAACGCGGCGGCGGCGTCGTGCGTCGCGCGCCGGCCGACGTTGCGGATCTGGCGGCGGATCAAGATGGCGAACAAATCATGGCCCTTGATGAAGCGATTCATCGCTTTGAAGAGCAGGATCCGCAGGCGGCTCAAGTAGTCAAGCTGCGCTTTTTCGCCGGGCTGAGCGTCGTCGAAACGGCCGAATGCCTGGGGCTGTCCGAGCGCACCGTAAAGCGCGACTGGCAGTTCGCTCGCGCGTGGCTGTTCCGCGCGATGTCATGAGATCATGCCTGACCCACCACCGACAACTCCGTCGAATCGCATCAAGGAGATCTTCATCGCGGCGAGCGAGCTCGCGCCCGCTGAGCGCGCGGCGTTGCTGGACCGCGAATGCGCTGGCGACATGCAGCTGCGCAGCGCCGTTGAATCGTTGCTCGCCGCCAATGAGAGCGCCGGTGATTTCCTCGCCGGTCCCACCGCCGGCGGCTCCCGCGTCGTCGCTGCAGAACGCACCGGACAAGTGCCGCGCCAGCAGATCGGTCCTTACAAACTGCTCCAGGTGATCGGCGAAGGCGGGTTCGGCACCGTCTACCTTGCCGAGCAGGAGACTCCGGTTCGCCGGCGTGTGGCGCTCAAACTCATCAAGCTTGGGATGGATACGAGCCAGGTGATCGCGCGCTTCGAAGCCGAGCGCCAGGCGCTGGCGATCATGGATCATCCGAACATCGCCCGCGTCTTCGACGCCGGCGCCACCGAGAACGGCCGACCGTACTTCGTGATGGAACTGGTAAAGGGCGATCCGATCACGCTGTATTGCGATCAGGCTCGCCTCACCACTCAGCAGCGCCTCGAACTATTCGTACCGGTTTGCCAGGCGGTCCAGCA
>JACMJD010000266.1 GCA_014380825.1 Phycisphaerae bacterium
CTCATCGCGGAAGTGGAGATCTGCGGACCGATCTTCTTCGGCGGACGCGTATCGAGCTTCAATTCAGTTTCGGGCGACTCTTGCTCGACGATCTCGTCCAATTCCTCGGGCGAATGTTGATATCGCGTGACGCTGTACAACAGGCCCAGCGCAGCGCAAGTGATCACGAGCCCGCTTCCACCTGCGCTCACCAGCGGCAGCGAAAGACCTTTCGTCGGCACGCTGACCGTCGCGACCGCGATGTTGATCGTCGCTTGCAGGCCGATCATCGAGCCGATCCCGAACGCCAGCATTCGGCCGAAGCTGTCGCGCTTCTGTTGAACGACCTGCCACGCGACGTAAATGATTCCAAGGTACAGCGCGACCGTCAGCAACGCGCCGAATAATCCCAGCTCCTCGCAAATCACCGCGAAGATGAAATCGGTCGTGTCTTCCGGCAGATATCCAAGTTTCTGAATGCCATTTCCAAGGCCACGCCCCGTGACGCCGCCCGTCGCGAAGCTCAGCAGGCTTTGGATCATGTGATAACCCTCGCCCCGCGGCGCGGCCCAGGGATCAACGAACGCCGTCATCCGACGCCAGCGATATTCCTTGTGCGCGACAAACCAAAATGCGATCGCGATCGCCGGCGGAATCACGACCGCCAAATGCCACAGCTTCACGCGTCCGACCAGGAGCATCGTGATCGTACATAGCGCGATCAGCGCGGCCGTTCCGAAATCCTGGATGACAATCAGCAGACACACCGCGCCGATCGGCGCAAGTGTCAGCATGAACCCAGACCAGAATCGATCGAGATTCACGGGTCGATGCGTCAGCCACCACGCGAGGAACAAAACGCTCGCCCATTTCGCGAGCTCGGACGGTTGAACCTGCGTGATGCCCAGCGGAAGCCATCGTCGCGCGCCGTTCACGGAAGTTCCGATCCCCGGGATAAGGACGATGAAACACGTGAATGCCGCGATCCCAATCCCCCAGAGTGCGGGGCTCTTAAACATCAGGGTCTTACGTTCCGCGAAGGGCGAATAATCGAATCGTCCGACGATGAAGAACGTGAACAGCGCCACGATCGCGAACATCGCATGACGCAGGCCACGATCCGTCCATTGCCATTTCACCTGCCCTGTCACGTTCATCGCCGCCGACTGCACCATCAGCACACCAAGCAGCACAAGCGCAATCACGCACAGGGCGAGAATGTCCCGATGCCGCAAGCGGTAGATGGAAACGTCCATACAACCTCAGTTATCGGACGCCGGCGGGGCGGGCCTTCAACATTATCTGTTGAATCAGACGGGTCGATGGTGATACAATGTGGTAACGAGGTAATTATGACTAAGACACTGACGAAACACGGGAACAGCTTGGCGCTGGTGATCGACAAGCCGATCTTGGATCTGTTGAATATCGATGCCGATACGCCGCTGTCGATCAAGACAGACGGGCGTTCACTCGTGATTTCGCCCAGCGACCCGAAGCGCCAGAAGAAGATCAAGAACGCGATGGAGAACATCAATCGCGAGTGGGGCGAAGTGTTCAAACGACTGGCGGAATAGGCGATGGACATCGATTTCCTCGAAGTCGAGGATGTGC
>JACMJD010000026.1 GCA_014380825.1 Phycisphaerae bacterium
CGCCAATGAGCACAAAGGGGTTATGCAGACGTGTTCGTCCGCCGGGCCGGCATCGAGCAATGCGGTTCGGTATCAGGATCCGCAGAAGCTCAAGTGGGCGTATCGACCCGACAACGGTTCGCGGATGGACTGCTACAGCGCGCTGCTTCCATACATGGGCGTCCGCGGCGATGCGACATTTCAAACGGCGCCCAACGATAAGAGCAAGGTGTTTCGTTGCCCCTCCGATCCGTGGCTTGATGGGGCCACCGAGGGCGACAGCGGCTACCGCATCTTCAACAACGTTACTGCGTTGCCAAATGGAAAATTCTATTTTCCGATCAGCTACGGCATCAACGCCGACCTGGCGTCGATCAGCGATGCAAGCGGACAGGGGCGTTTTGGCTTGAACGATAACATGTCGATCACCGGCGGCCCGAAACCCTACCAAGGCACCGCCGGTCCAAACGGTGTTCGCGGCGGACAGCCGATGCAGGCAAAGCTGTTCAAGGTGCAGAAGTCGTCTGACGTACTCTTGTATGCCGATTGCGGCACGCGCCCGGTGCAGACCGGACTGACGAACCCACTCGACTTCAACGACGCGCTCTACTACACGACGAACTACATGTACGAACAGTCCGGCATCAAGATCGAAGATGCTGGCCGAATGTCGGGCATTATGCTCGTGCCCTGGTTGCGAGATCGCGTGCCGTGGACCCGCCATGGCGGACGCAGCACCGGGCCCAGGCCGGCGGATGTACGAGACGGCAAGATCAACATCGCCTTCTGCGACGGTCATGCCGAATCGATCCTGCAAGGCGATGCACGTCGCGTCCGGATTTCACCATACGAAGTGAAATAGTCGCTTACGGTGATTCACTTCTCACTTGAAGCTTCGCTTGCCTCTAAGGCGAGCGCGACATGAGCAAACGTGCATTTACATTCTCCCGCCGCTCCAGCGGTGTGTTGTTGCATCCGACTTCTCTTCCCGGGCATCACGGTTCGGGCGATCTCGGTCCGCCGGCGTATCGGTTTGTGGATTTTCTTGCCAACGCCGGGCAGACGTGGTGGCAGATGCTGCCGGTGAATCCGCCGGGCGATGCGCCGGGGAATTCGCCTTACTCGTCCACCAGCGCGTTCGCGGGCAGTCCGTGGCTGATCAGCCTGAACCTGCTCGTCGAGCGCGGATTGCTCAGCAAAGCCGACATCGCGCCCGAGGGCTCGCTCAACGGCCACGTCGTGGCGCAGCTTCGCAAAGGGTTTGAGTATCGAAGTCATCGCTTGCGAAAAGCGTTCACGGCATTCGAGCGCAAGAGCGGCGGCGCAAATCACTTCGCGGATCGCGACACGTTCGAGTCGTACTGCCGCAAGCATCGCAGTTGGCTGGATGATTGGGCGCTCTATGCCGCGTTGCGCGACAAGAACGACGGCACGCCGTGGTACACCTGGCCGGCGGATTTGCGGCTGCGCAAGTCCGCGGCGCTGCGCGAAGCGCGCAAGACGCTGGCGGGCGAGGTGCGGTATCAGCAGTTCCTGCAATTCATTTTCGAGCAGCAATGGTCGGCCCTGCGTGCATACGCGCACGAGCACGGCGTCGGACTGATCGGCGACATCCCGATTTTCGTCTCGCACGACAGCGCCGACGTTTGGGCGCACCGCTCGCTGTTCCTGCTCGATGAGCAGGGCACGCCAAAAGCGATCAGCGGCTATCCGCCCGATTCGTTCAACGCGCTCGGCCAGACGTGGGGCCATTCGCAATATGCCTGGGCGGCGCACAAGCGGGAAAAGTTCGCGTGGTGGATCCGTCGCTTCAAGGAAACACTCGCGCTGTTCGACGGCGTGCGCATCGACCATTTCCTCGGCTTCCATCGCACGTGGCACATCCCATACGGCGCCGCCAACGCGAAGCGCGGCAAGTGGGTGGCGTCGCCCGGATTTGAATTGTTCAGAGCGCTCAAGGGCGCGCTGCCCGATGCGCAGATCATCGCGGAAGATTTAGGCAAGCTCACGCCGCAGGCGGCGAAGCTCCGCGACACGTTCAACTTCCCCGGCATGCGCGTGATGCAATTCGGCTTCGGCCCCGGCGGGGACTATCACCTGCCGCACCGGTATCCGAAGCGATCGGTGATCTATCCGGGCACGCACGACAACAACACGATCGTCGGCTGGCTGGATGAGTTGCGCACGAGCGATTCCGTCCCGCTGCGCAAATCGCGCTCGATCGAATATTCGAAGGTGCTGCGCTACCTGAACAGCGACGGCCGGGCGGTACACATGGATCTGATCCGCGCGGCGATGAGCTCGATTGCGGACACGGTGATCTTCCAGGCGCAGGATATTCCGGGCCTGGATGTGCGATCGCGAATGAACGTCCCCGGCACGGCGGAAGGCAACTGGCGCTGGCGATTGCGCGATGGGCAGCTCACCGCATCGCACGCGGCGAAGTTGCGCGAGATGTGCGAGGTTTACGATCGACTAACTCCCTCGCCCCGTACGCGGGGAGAGGGCGGGGGTGAGGGGCCGGCGCGAGGCAAGGTCCGCTCGCGCAAGCGCGAGCTCCTCACCGCATGAACATCCCATCAGACCCCTCACCCTAGCCCTCTCCCCGATTACGGGGCGAGGGGACCAGAAACAAATGCCATCAACGAAAAAGTCCGCCTCGAATCGTGACATTCTTCATCGCCTCGACGCGCTCGCCCGAAATCTGTGGTGGAGTTGGCAGCCCGATGCGCAGCGTCTGTTCGCGTCGATGGACCCGGCGCTGTGGGATGCGACGCATCACAATCCGATCAAGACGCTGCGCCTGCTGCCTGCCGAGCGGCGCGATGTCATCCAGAACGATCCGCGCTTCACGGCGCATCTGAAGCGCGTCGAAGACTCGCTTCGCGAGTATCTGTCGACGAAGACGTGGTTCGAGCGCACTTACGATCGGCGCCCAGCACACAAAAAAGCCCGAACGCCAAAAAAGGGGTCAGGCCCCTTTTTTCGAACCGGCGCGAACCAACGGTCGCCGCTGGTCGCGTACTTCTGCGCCGAGTTCGCCGTGCATGAATGTCTGCCGCAATACTCCGGCGGGCTCGGTGTGCTGGCGGGCGATCATGTGAAAAGCGCCAGCGACCTGGGCGTGCCGCTGGTGGGCGTGGGGCTGCTGTATCGCAACGGTTATTACACGCACGAGTTCGCCGCCGACGGCTCGACGCGCGTGGTGTATCCGCTGATCGATTTCGCCGACGTGCCGATTACCGACACGGGCCGGACGATCGATGTGCCGATGGGTGCCAAATCGATCAAGGCGAAAATCTGGCGGCAGCTCGTCGGGCGCACGCAACTGTTCCTGCTCGATACCGATGTCGAAGGAAACTCCGCCGACGATCGAAAACTCACGCGGCATCTTTACGGCGGAGATCGTGAATATCGCATCAAGCAGGAAATTCTGCTCGGCGTGGGTGGAATCATCGCGCTGGACGCGATGGGCCTGAAGCCGACCGTGTATCACCTGAACGAGGGTCACGCGGCGTTCGCGGCGCTGGAGCGATTGCGCCGCCTCGTGCATCGCGGCGTATCGTTTGACGAAGCGGTCGCGACGGTTGCCGCGAACACCGTGTTCACCACGCACACGCCCGTGCCGGCAGGGCATGATCGCTTCGACGCGAAGATGATGAAGAAGTATCTCGGCCGGCAGATGGATTCGATCGGCGCCGATTGGCTCGGGCTCGGCCGCGAAAATCCGGATGACACGAAAAGCGAATTCGTGATGACCGTGCTGGCGATCCAGCTCAGCTCGCATCGCAACGGCGTGGCGGCGCTGCATGGCGAGGTGTCGCGCGAGATGTGGCAGCATCTGTTCGGCGTGCAGAACGTTGACGATGTCCCGATCGGTCACGTCACTAACGGCGTACACACGCAAACATGGCTCGCGCCGGAGATTCGTCCGCTGTACGACAAATATCTCAAGCCGCGCTGGAACCGCGCGGGGCCGGAGGAGGATTTCTGGAAGAACGCCGGACGGATTTCGCCCGCGGAATTATGGAACGTTCGCCGCATCCTGCGCGGGCGGATGATTCGCTTCATCCGCCAGCGGATGGTCGATCACGTGATGCGCCAGCACGGCAACGAGCAGCAGTTGCTAAACGCACAGGCGATGTTCGATGATGACGCGCTGACGATTGGATTCGCCCGTCGGTTCGCAACGTACAAGCGCGCGCCGCTCGTGTTTCGCAACGCCAAGCGACTGGCGCGGATCCTGGGCAACGAAGATCGTCCGGTGCAGATCGTCTTCGCCGGCAAACCGCACCCGGCGGACATCGGGGGGCAGGAATTCGCGCAGGAGATTTACAAGCACGCGGGCGAGAACGCATTTCAAGGCCGCGTTGCGATCCTCGAAGACTACGACATGGAAATGGGCCGGATGCTCACGAGCGGGTGCGATGTCTGGCTGAACAACCCGCTGCGCCCGCAGGAGGCCAGCGGCACCAGCGGCATGAAACCGCCGCTGCACGGCGGCATCAACTGTTCCATCCTCGACGGCTGGTGGCCCGAGGCATACTGCGAAGTAAACGGGCGGGGAAAGAACGGCTGGGCGATCGGTGACGGCACGCAATTGTCCGATCGCTCCAAGCAGGACACGCGCGATGCCGATGCGATCTATCGGCTGCTGGAGAATGAGATCGCCCCGGAGTTTTACGATCGTGATGCTAACGATGTCCCGCGCAAATGGGTCGCGCGGATGATCGCATCAATGCAGACGGTGTGCGCACAGTTCAGTACATCGCGGATGGTGGGGGATTACTGCACGAAGTATTACATGCCCGCGCACGCGCATTAGCTCCCCTCCCTGGAAGGGAGGGCCCGGGGAGGTTCAAGCTCGAATGCTTGAAGCACGCGTCGGCTACCAAAGCGGGCATTGAACGGTCACGGTTCGACCCTCACCCCGCCCCTCTCCCTTCCAGGGAGAGGGAGTCGGAAAGAAAAAGACCCACGGATGGTCCGTGGGTCTTTGGACTGACATTTTGAAACAACGCGCGAATCAGAGGAGCTGATCGCTGAACAGACTGCCGTTCCGCGGGTCCAATCCGTTGAGCGGGTCGAGCACGGGCGCTGGCCCGTTCGGGTTGTAGCTGAATGCACGGGTGCCGCCCGGCGTACTGCCGGGACTTC
>JACMJD010000267.1 GCA_014380825.1 Phycisphaerae bacterium
GAAACTCGCTGCTTGCAGATCGCCCGCGCGGCAAGTTACGCTTGGCGCGGCGAGCCTATGTCAAAGCAAACTGCAACCGAATCACCTTCGCGCACGCTGCGCGAGCGCGCGAAACTCATCGCCGAGGAAGAGTCGCGCCTGCGCGAAGGCGGCGGAAAAGCCGGACTGGAGCGCCAGCACCGTCTCGGCCGACTGTTCGTCCGCGAGCGCATCGCCAAACTTCTGGACGATCCGGAAAATTTCTTCGAGCTGAACCTCTGGGCGGCCTACGGCATGTACAGCGAATGGGGCGAAGTGCCCGCCGCAGGCGTGGTCGTGGGCGTCGGCGAGATTCACGGCAAGCCGTGCATGATCGTCGCGAACGATGCGACGGTGAAAGCCGGCGCGTTCTTCCCGCAGACCGCCAAAAAAATCATCCGCGCCCAGCGCATCGCGTTCGAAAATAATTTGCCGCTCGTTTATCTCGTCGACAGCGCCGGCATCTTCCTGCCGCTGCAGGATGAAGTGTTCCCCGACGAAGACGACTTCGGCCGCATCTTCAGAAACAACGCCGTGCTCACTGCCGCCGGCGTCCCGCAGCTCGCCGCGATCATGGGCAACTGCGTCGCGGGCGGCGCGTATCTTCCGGTGCTGTGCGACAAGATCCTCATGACCGAAGGGAGCGGTTTGTACCTCGCGGGACCATCGCTCGTGAAAGCCGCGATCGGACAAACGGTCGAGCAGGAAGAGCTCGGTGGCGCGAAGATGCACGCTGAGATTTCTGGAACCGTCGACTTCCGCGAACCGGACGATGAAGCGTGCATCGACAGACTCAGGAAACTGATCGACCTCCTTCCGCCGCTTGCGGCGTCGCAGATCAATACCGGCTCGAAGTCAAACGAATCCGAGCGAAACCCAGACAACGTCTTCGACATCATCTCCCTCGACGGTCGCAAGGAGTACGACGCGCGAGATTTGCTCAAATGCATCGTCGATGCGGAAAGTCTGAACGAATACAAAGCGGACTACGGCCTCTCCCTGGTCTGCGTTTACGCGAAGATCGGTGGAACTCCTGTCGGCATCGTCGCCAACCAGCGCACGCGCACGAAGAGCAAAAAGATCGGCATCCAGATCGGCGGCGTGATCTACGCCGACGCCGCTGACAAAGCGGCGCGCTTCATCATGGACTGCAATCAGACCGGCCTGCCGATCATCTTCCTCCAGGACGTCACCGGTTTCATGGTCGGCCGCGACAGTGAACAGCAGGGGATCATCCGCTCCGGCGCGAAGCTCGTGAACGCGATGAGCAACTGCGTCGTCCCGAAAATCACGGTGATCGTCGGCGGCAGCTTCGGCGCCGGCAACTACGCGATGTGCGGCCGAGCGTTCGACCCGAGATTCATCTTTGCGTGGCCCAACGCGCGCTTCGCGGTCATGGGCGCCGAACAAGCGAGCGAAACGCTCTTCGCGATTCTGTCCAAAGCGCAGAGCCGCAAAGGAAAATCGGAGGACAACGGCGATCTGGAAGCGCTGAAGAAAAAGGTAAAAGAAAACTACAGCGCCCAAACCGACATTCGATATGCGGCCGCGCGGGGTTGGGTCGATGCGATTATTCAACCCGAACAAACGCGCGATGTCCTGATCCGAACCCTGGGTTTCGTCACGCGGCCCCAACCGAAGGGCGCGACGTTTCATACGGGTGTGCTGCAGGTTTGACGAAAGAAATGCGAGCCACGAAGGCACAAAGGAATATGCATGCCGCCGCTTTCTTCATTCGTGCCTTTGTGGCTGAATTTGTTTTGAGCTATGTCCGACCGAGTCACCATCTGCGAAATGTCCCCCCGCGATGGAATGCAGTCCGTCAATCGCGACTGTCGCATTCCGATCGAGATGCGTCTGTCGCTGATCGACGCGCTGAAGCGCGCCAAGTTCCCATACATCGAGGCCGGGTCGTTCGTCAGCCCGAAAGTCTTTCCGCAATTCGCCGACAGCGTCGAAGTGCTGACGCGATCCGGTCCGTACGGCGCGGGTCAGCTCGCGGCGCTGGTGCCAAATCTCAAATATTACGAGCAGTTCCAATCCACGCCGAACCTGAATTGCGTGGCCGTCTTCCTTTCTGCATCCGATGAATATTCGCGCAAGAACAAGCGAATCAGCCTCGACGAAGACCTTGCGGACGCAAAGCAGATCGCCGCGGCGTCGACGACGAACGGTCATCACATCCGCGCGCACCTCTCCGGCGCGTTTCGAGATCTAACCGTCGAGAATCGTGAGACTGATCCGCATCAGGTCGCGCGCGTCTGCAAGGAGCTGATCGACGCGGGCTGCGAGAAAATCGCCCTGGCCGACACCGATGGCCGCGCGACCATCAAGGACATGCAACGGATCATCTCGCACCTGCGCGAGTCGAACATCGAGATCGAGAAGATCGGCGTTCACCTGCATGATCGAGACGATCACGCGATCGAGAACGCGCGAGAAGCCTTTCGCCTGGGCGTCCGCACGTTTGACAGCGCAGTCGGCAGGATTGGTGGAAATCGCGCAAGTGCCGATTCCGTGGGCAACATCGCGACCGAGCGCCTAGTCGAAATCTTTTCTCAGGCGACCGTCGGACACGGAATCGTCTTGGACGCACTTCGCGATGCACAAGAGATCGTCGCGGAAATGGTCGCCCTCTCAGACTCGTAGTCTGTAGGATCATCGCAATCATGGAACAGCCAATCCTCGTAACGCAGACATCTGTCTTCACGATCATCACGTTAAATCGTCCGGATCGTCGCAACGCGCTGACGATCGAGCTGATGAATGAACTCGTTGACGCCGTGAATCGCGCGAACGCCGACACGTCGCGCCGCGCGATCATCCTGCACGGCGCGGGCGAAGGTTTCTGCGCGGGGCTGGATCTGAAGGAAGCGCAGCAATCCGGCAGCCACGAAGCATCGGCGCGCTCCGTCGCCGGCATGCTGAAGGCCGTTCACACCAGCAAACTACCCACCATCGCTGCTGTGCATGGTTTTGCGATGGCGGGCGGCGCGGGGCTGATGGCCGCGTGCGATCTGGCGGTCGCGTCGGCAGATACGAAGATCGGCTATCCGGAAGTTCGCCGCGGGTTGGTGCCGGCGCTGGTGTCGACGTTGCTGCGACACCAGATCGGCGAGCGCCGGCTGCGCGAGCTCTTCCTCACCGCCGAGCCGATCACCGCCGATCGCGCGCTCGAGTTCGGCCTGATCAATCGTGTCGTCTTCGGCAGCGCGGAAGCTGCCCTGAACGGCGCGATCGAACTGGCAACGTTCATCGCCAAAGGCGCGCCCGGCGCGCTTTCGGCGACGAAGCAGCTTCTGGCCGATCTGCGCCCAAGCTCCATCGACGCGGATCTTCAGAAAGCGCTCTCCATCCACGAACACGCCCGCACCGGGGATGAAGCAACCGAAGGCATCGCCGCGTTCATGGAAAAGCGCGCGCCAAAGTGGGCGCCGTGATCTTCATTCGTTCCTGCATGAGTCTGAAGTGAGCGGCGCGATGTGGTCGATACCAATCGGGTCCGCGGCGAATCTCTATTTCGAACGCTTCGCGTGACGTGCGTTGAAGAACTCGCGCCAGTCAGCGTCGAGCATCCGATCCTCGATCGCCGCCGCATGCTGCGGGAACTTAAACGGTGAATCGTCGCTGACGACCGGCTCGGCCGAATCGATCGGCAGGAGCGCGTGCTCGTCTTGCGGCGGAACAAATTTGGTCGCGGGAATTTTGTCGGCGGGTGTTGGCACACGAAGAATTGAACACGCCGGCGTTCATTGCGGAGAACAATTGCTCGCGGCGCATCAGGCAAAATTTGCCGATGCCGGTTTTCCATCGATATTCTCAATATGTATAGGACTTTCATGACGCAACTTTTAGAACCGCTGGAACCTCGCCAGTTGCTCGCGTCGGCCGCATATCCGACGGCGAACGAGCAATATGTGGTCGAGTTGATCAACCGCGCGCGAGCGAATCCGCTCGCCGAGGCGGCGCGGCTCGGGATCGAATTGAACGAAGGACTCGCCGCCGGAACGATCAGCAGCGCGCCGAAGCAGCCGCTGGCGATCGGCCCAATGGAGACGTTCGCCGCGCGCGGGCACAGCCAGTGGATGATCGACAACAACGAGTTCAGTCACACGGGCGCGAACAATTCCAGTCCCTTCAACCGCATGGGCGCAGCCGGCGTGAACTTCGTCGCGCCGTACACATGGGGCGAAAACATCGGCTACCGATCGCAGAAACCGACAGTGCCGAATCAAACAACGACGGCCGCCAAAGTTCATGATGACCTGTTCATCGACGAAGGCATCGCCGGCCGTGGGCATCGCACGGGGCTGCTGAATCCGAACTTCAAGCTGATCGGCGCCGGAATCGTCAGCGGCGAATTCGATACCTTCAACGCCGTGATGCTGACGACCGACTTCAGCGCGATCGGCACGAACCAGCACCTGCTCACCGGCGTCGCGTACAGCGACGTGGTGACAAAGGACAACTTCTACACGCCCGGCGAAGGCATGAATCAAGTAATGATTACCGCCGTGCGCATC
This sequence comes from Phycisphaerae bacterium, assembly GCA_014380825.1. The sequence goes on from JACMJD010000267.1 coordinate 4,542, forward strand.
GGCGATGGATCAACCACGTCAACCAAAACATTCGCCAGCGGCGGATACACGCTGGCGCTCGGCGCCGGCAAGTGGATCGTCAGCGCCACCGGCGGCGGATTCGGAACCACCGTGATGCGCAGCGCGATCGTCATGGGCGAAGACAACGTCAAGCAAGACTTCCGCCCCGAATCTGACGGCATTGTGCGCGGCCGAGTCTTCAACGATACCAATCACAACGGCGTACAAGACGCCGGCGAGAACGGCATCCCCAACGTTACCGTCTATCTCGACACCCACGGCGACGGCAAACGCAACCGCAGCGAGATCTACGCGCGAACAAACGCGGACGGCGCGTACGCGTTTCGCAGCATGGCACCGGGGACGTATCGCGTGAGGCAAACGCTTCCGACGAATTACCGGTTGGTCGCGCCGGTGTCGGGCGTCTTCACAGTGAAACTCGGCGCGGGAAAAACCGCGACGGGGAACAACTTCGCGGATGAATTGATCGTGTAATCGGGTACGCGCCGTGTAGCCCGCGAGCTTGCTCGCGGAGCCTCCGACCGCAAGCAAGTTCGCGGGCTACACGAGGTCTTACTAGCTCATTGTCCACGATCCCGCGCGTGCAGTCCCTCCACCTTCCACTTCACCGGCAGTTGCGCCTTCATCGTGTTCGGTTCAGTGACCACGCGATTCTTCTTTCGATACGCAGCGTCCATGTTGTCCCAGAAGTAAACCTTCGCGTCGCCGTAGAACATGTTGTCGGTGATGGTGATATCCTGCACGCCTCCGTTGCGCAGGCTGCCGCCTTCGGAGATGTTTCGCGTGCCGATCGGGTCGTCGATGTGACAATTCCGAATCGTAGCCTTGTGTTCCTCGGCCACATTCATCGCTGATTCGTTTCCCTGGAACAAACAGTTCTCAATTAGCGTCGGGCCAGTGTTGATCTCCAGGACGATGCCCATGGCGTCGTAGTCGAATTCGACCCAGACCTGGTTCAGGAACATCGAATCGCGAACGACGATGTTGGTGTTGTTCCAGTCGAGCCATAAGCCGGGACCGTTGTTTCCCTCCGCCCAGTGACGAACGACTTCCACGTCGTCGCTATGCACGAACTTTCCGCCGCCCGCTTCCCACTGGGCGTGGACATACCACTTGCCATCTTTTTCAAATCCCTGGTCGGCGAACGCGTTGTGCGACCAGCCGCGGTTGTTGCGGAACGATCCGCAATCGCTGACGCGCACGTGCTGTGCGAACCCGCCGCCCATGCCGATGTAGCCGTTGTCCTGCGTGACGACGCGCGTCCACGTCACATTCTTCACGCGATGATTCTCGTTGCCGGTGATGGCGAGGCCGACCGTATCGCATCGCTGCACAACGACGTCTTGCAGCGTCCAATCGCTATCGCACTGGATAGCGCCCTGTTGAAGCGTGTTCGAGCAGCCATCGATCGTCAGGCCGATCAGCTTGATGCCGGTGCCGCCGCGAAATACGAACGGCTTGCCCTTAGCGCTCAAGATCACGCCGCTCGCCGGCTTAGCGATGGGCTGACCATCCACGCGCTCAATCTTCAGTGGCGTCACATTTGCCGCGCGCACGGTCACGTTCCACTTGCGCCCGAAATCGATCGACACGTTCGCGTAGTTCCCGTCCGCCAGTACAAGTTCGTCGCCGGGACGAAGTTTGTTCACGACTTCGCCCAGATCATCGCCGGGTTTCGCATTGATGATCGCGCCATGGCAGAGCGAACCGATCGACCAGCACGCAAGCAGCACCAGAGGCAATTTCATGTCGCGCATTGTACGCTTCGCTGGCGCATTGATCGCCGATATAACAATCGGTCATGAAGACGATCGGCGTGCTGGGCGAAGTCGGCCCACAAGCGACGATGGATTTCGAGCAACGATTTCACCGCGCCGCCCAGCGTCTGATTCCGCCGCATTTGAACAGCGGTTATCCGCCGATGTTCGTCTGCTATCTCCGACACCCGCCGGTGCGGGTGAGTGAGTCCGGGCCGACGATCCTGCCGATTGAAGCCAATCCGGGCGTATTCGAACGAGCCAAAGAGCTTGGCGCGGTCAGCGATTTCCTGGTGATCACGTCGAACGGCGTGCATCTGTTCAAGGACGAAATCGAGCGCGCCGCAGGCAAACCAGTCCTAAGCATGATCGACCTGACGCTCGCGGAGGTGCAGCGCCGCGGCTGGAAGCGAGTGGGTGTGCTCGGTATGGGCGAGCCGGTCGTCTACACGCGGCCGATGAGAAAGCTGGGCATCGAAAGCGAAGTGCTCGATGCCGAATCGCGCGAGCAACTGAACCGCGCGATCATCAAATTAATGGAAGGCCGCGAGTACGACGAGACGCTGGCGACGACTCGTCGATCGATCCAGTTGCTTCGCGATCGGAACGTCGACGGCATCATTCTGGGCTGCACCGAGCTGCCCCTGCTGCTCCACGCCGACGATCTGAAAGCGGCCGATCTGCTCGATCCGCTGGATCTGCTCGCCGAAGCTGCCGTGCGTCGTGCGATCGCATGACTGCGCGCTGACTGTCATGCTGAGGCACTCCGAAGCATCTGGCCTGCTTGCTCAGTGGAGCTAGATCCTTCGGAGTACCTCAGGCTGACAGTGGAGCGTGCTTCAGTTTCAGCAACCGCTCCCCCGCCGCATGCAGCGTCTCTTCCTTCTTCGCCCACATGAAGCGGACCTTTCGCCGGCCGTCTTCGCGCGGGGAGTAGAAACTGCTGCCCGGCACACCCGCCACGCCGATGGTTTCTACCAGCCGGCGGACGAAGGCGGTGTCGTCTTCGTCGGCGCGGGCGAGATTCGACACGTCCGTCATCACGTAGTACGCCCCGCGAGGTTCGCTGAAGATGAAGCCGGCATCGTGCAGGTATTTCAGCAGGACCGATCGGCGCGATCGATAATCGGCGCGGAGCTTTTCGTAGTATGAATCCGGCAGCGCCAGCGCCGCCGCCCCGGCGATCTGAAGCGGATGCGGCGCACCCACCGTCAGAAAATCATGTACGCGGCGGATGCCGTTCGTGATCTCTTCCGGCGCGATCACATAACCCAGCCGCCAGCCGGTGACGCTGAAAGTTTTGCTCAGGCCGCTGATGGTGATCGTGCGATCTTGCATCCCATCCAGCGTGGCGATGCTGATGTGAGGGAGGTCGTCGTAGATGATGTGCTCGTAGATCTCATCCGTGATCGCCAGCGCGTTGTGCTTGATGCACAGGCCGGCGATGAACTGAAGCTCATCGCGCGTGAACACTTTGCCGGTTGGATTGTTCGGCGTGTTGATGATGATCGCGCGCGTTTTGTCGCCAAATGCCCGCGAAAGCTCATCGCGGTCGAACTGCCAGTCGCGATCCGCGTGTTGATAGAGCTTCACCCACACGGGCTTGGCGCCGCTGAGCAATCCGTCCGGACCGTAGTTTTCGTAGAAGGGTTGGAAGACGATCACTTCATCGCCCGCGTTCACCGTGGCGAGCATGGCGGCCATCATGCATTCGGTGGCGCCGCAGCAGACGGTGATGTGTTTTTCGGGATCGACCCAATCGAGCCGATTGAAGCGTTTCGCTTTGTGCGCGATGGCGGTGCGCAGCAGCGGATTGCCCCAGGTGATCGCGTACTGGTTGTGGCCGTCCTGGATCGCGCGACACGCGGCGTCTTTGATTTCCTGCGGCGTCTCGAAATCCGGCATCCCCTGCGCCAGATTGATCGCGTTGTGACGATTGGCCAGGCGAGTCATCTCGCGAATGACTGACTCGCTGAAATAGGTGACGCGCTGGGCGAGCATTCGAATCGAAAAACTAACGCAACGCGCCGCGATTCGCTACAGACCGAGATCATCCAGCGGATCGGCCTGTAGCCCGGCCCCTGATCCAAACGTGGAACCGATCGCCGATCCGGCGGAGAAGATTGCATTGGCCTTAGTTATCGTTGCGGGTAATGGCGTTCGCGCTGCACTTGGCGAAGCCGGCGCTCTGGGCTCAAGCCCATCGCCGTCGTTGATGGTCTGGCTTTGCACGGTCTGGCCCCAACTGGCGTTCTCGAACTTTCCGCTGGGCGTCGTCTGCATCTTGATCGCGCGAACCATGTACGTGAACTTCTTGTACGTGCGGATCGGCGTCGGGTCTGTAAACGACATCGACGTGTTGGCGCCGGCGGTGGGAATGGCGGTGGAATTGATCCGATAGAACGGACCGTCGGCGCTCTCCGCGCGATATATGTGGAACCCGGTGATGCTCGCATCGCTGGGCGTGCTCCACGAGACAGAATTAATGTTGGCGCTTCTGAAACTGGTGAGATTCGTCACCGGCGCCACGATCGACATGGTGAGCGTGGGATCGCCCATCAGTCCCATGTGCGTGCCGCTCGCGCCGCTTGACGCCGGCGAATACGGGCCGCTCAGCGTGTTGTTCTGCGACATCATCATCCCCTGCCCGATCGTTTCATCCAGGCCCATCGTGTGGATGAAGACGTTGGGCGTGCCCGCCCAGAGACTGACCAGCGACGTTCCGTTGGCGGCGATCATCTCGCGGAGCAGGTTGGTCGGCTTGTTCCAATCGCCGAACCAGCTCCCGGACATGAGGTTGAACACGCTATACACGTACGCATCGGGCGAATGAAGCTGCGACGTGCCCAGAACACCCACGGCATATTCAGTGGATCCGGGACCGATGCCAGCGGCAAAGAGATTCGATGTGTCAAAGAGCGTGGTTTGGAAATCGGCTGACCGTGTTTCCAGTGCGCCGACCAGTGGGGCGAAGTTTCTCCAGCCATTCTCCGCGGCACCGCCTCCGAGGTGATCGTCCTCAATTGCGGTCTTTGACGCTATCCAGGCGCGCGTTCGCCATTGGTGGTTCCTGTCCAGGTAGCGACGAAGCAGAGCCGATTCCGATTCGTCCACGGTCGCGGGAAGCGGGTTGAAGCTGTACCGCATGCCATCCAGATTTGCGAAGTCGATTCGCCCGACCGGCACCGTGACCGCGCCGGGCAGATTATTCTGATCGAACTTTCCGTCGAGCGGCAGATTGTTGTTGTCCAGATGCGTGAGGTTGAGTGCGGTCGCGATATCGGTCCATCCGGTCGGTCCGCCGGGTATGCCGATTCCCACGCCGTAGTATCCGTCGGCCGGCCAGGCGCCGTTGTGGTCGGTGTGTCCGTCCCACGCGGTGGTTCCGGAATATGGAACCGGCACGTGGCCGATGAGCACGATGCTCTTGAGCGGCGCGGTCTGCGCCAGCGCCGCCGCTTGGATCTGTGCACGAACGGTGACCGCCAGCCGCGGGTCGCCATTGTCGCGCGCAACTGTGATTTGCTGAACGGTCCAGCCGTCCGAGAGCAGATCGCGCCGGTATCGCGTGAGCTCGGCGGATATCGCGCTGGCGCGGGTTTGATCGACGACCAGCAGCACGCGGCCGCGCGATTCAGTGAGCGCGACGCGATTGCCCGCGTAAACATATCCGAACGCGGTGCCGTCCAGCGGGCCATAGAAATTGTGCGTGATCCGTTCGACCTGATATTCAAACGCCTGTCCCTGCGGAACGGTTTCCGCCCATCCGACGTTGTTCGCAGCCAGCGGCTCGGGTGTCATCAGCGTCCAGGTGGTGGCTGTCCGCGCCTTGCGATACACATTGTATGAAACCGCGTCCGGATGGTACGGCCATTTGAGGTGAATCGTGTCGCTGTAGACGGTCGCGGTCACCTGCACCACACGATCGAACGGCGTCACCGGCGACGCGCTGGCCGACGGCAACGACACGCTCGGGCCGTTCACCGCGCTGACGCGATAGTAAAGCTTCTGGCCCGCATCGAGCACGTGCGCCGCGGAGGAGCTATTGGCCACCAGATCGGCGCCAATGACGTTCCAGGAAAATCCGTTGTCGCTCGAATACTCGACGCGATAGCCGGCTTCGGTGGTGTTGGTATCGGTCCAACTGAGGTGCGCGCGGGTGGTGCCGCCATCCGGCGCTTCTCGATAACCGATGCTGACGGCGAGGTTCGTCGGCGCGTTCAGATCGATGGCGGAAACGGAACCGCTAAGCATCTGCCGCGCTTCGAGTGAATCGAAGATGGCGCGACCGAGTCGTCGATTTGAAGTTCGATTGACAGACCGTATTGCCCGAAGCTTGAATCGATGCATCTCGACCGCAGCCCTTCAGACCCCGTGATTGACTACAGAAGGCTCACGCCGTCTCACCCAGGCGGCGCGGTGCGTTTGCTCAACGGTTTGTAAATATTGGAGGAAGCCGAGCCGAACCGAACTCTGCGTGCACAACCGATTGCGCCGCACCCGGCATGAGGCGGCGTTACATTCTCCCAAATGCGCCGCCCGTCGAATCTCCGTGAACAAATCTAACAGAAACACATACCGACACAAAATTCAAACTCAACCCGCAACTCATTACGCCGTCGGTCGCGTGGAAGTTTGGTGAATCTGTCGACTCTCACCTCTTGCTCATTCTCGAATGCGAGGTCCATTACCATTTGTTCGTACGAGACAATCACGAATTGCGTTCTTGTTCGGCTCGGTTAATTTCGTCGTCTATGCAAGTGAAACTGCTTGATCTTCAGGCCCAATATCTGCCGATTCGCAACGAAATCCGCCGGGCGATCGACGAAGTCTGCGATCAGCAGGCGCTGATTCTTGGCCCGCACGTGGAGAAGTTTGAGAAGTCCTTGGCGGAGTATTGTGGGACCAAACACGCGATCGGCGTGTCGAGCGGGACCGACGCCCTGCTCTGCGCGCTGATGGGCATCGGGATCAAGCCAGGCGATGAAGTCATCTGCCCCAGCTTCACATTTTTTGCTACGGGCGGATCGATCGCGCGGCTCGGGGCCAAGCCGGTGTTCGTCGACATCGACCCGACATCGTTCAACATCGACCCGGCGTTGATCGAAAAGGCGATCACGAAAAACACCCGCGCGATCATGCCCGTCCACCTGTTCGGGCAAGCGGCCAACATGGATGCGATCAACCAGGTGGCCGGGGAGCGCGATCTGATCGTCATGGAAGATGCCGCCCAGGCGATCGGCGCGAAACGAAATGAGAAACGCACGTGCTCGTTGTCTTTCGCAGGCTGTCTCAGTTTCTATCCGACAAAGAACCTCGGCGCGTTCGGTGACGCCGGCGCGATCTGCACGAACGACGACAAGTTCGCCGCAACCTGCCGCAAGCTGCGCGTGCATGGCAGCGGGCACACTTATTATCACGAGATGATCGGCGGCATGTTCCGCCTGGCCGCGATCCAGGCGGCGGTGCTGTCGGTGAAGCTGAAGTATCTCGAAACCTGGCACGAGGCCCGGCGTCGCAATGCCGCGCTGTACGATGAGCTGTTCGCCGGCAGCAAAGTCATCACGCCAAAGATCGACCCGGCCAACTGGAGTATCTACAACCAATACGTCATCCGCCTCCCCGGCGGGAAGCGCGACGCAGTGAAGCAGCACCTCCAGGAGCGCGGCATCGGCTCGGCCATCTACTATCCGCTGTCGCTTCACGAGCAAACGTGTTTCAAGGATCTTGGTTACCGCAAAGGCGAGTTACCCGAATCGGAGCGCGCGTGTCGCGAGGTGCTGGCGCTGCCGGTGTATCCGGAACTCGAAGAGCAACAGGTCCGTTACGTTGCCCAGGAAGTCCTCGCTGCCAATCGATAACTCTGCGCCGAGAGATTTCTAAATAATTCCCGCATTTCCGTTGAATCGATTTTCGCCGGCGGCTATTCTCATCGTCCGCTCATGAGAGAGGGCTATTTCTCCTGAGTGTTCTGCACATGCTGTCGGTCGCCTCATGCGCACCCCGTCAGGGTGATTTCGCGCTCAGGTCAGGCCGCGCACGTGCATCCAGGGGCATACACGTCGACCTGCGAGGGCACGTCAATGAATCTTTCGCTGCGAGCTTCGGTCATTCCGATCATTGGTACGATCGTCGTCACATTCACAAGCCATGCGACGGCGCAGTTTCTGATGATGCCGGATTCGACGAACAACCGCATGGTTCTCTTCGACCCCGTCAACGGTGCGCTGCTGAACAGTAATTACTTCGCGTTGACCGCCGGCGCTACGCCGGTTCATGGCATGCAGGTCGGCAACGAGATCTGGGTATCGGAACAGCTTGGCGACCGCGTCGCGCGGTACGACTTGGCCGGCACCTTTCTCAGCCAGATCGGCGGCGGACCAACCGGCGGGCTGGACAATGTGCGCGGCATGGAACAGGTCGGCAGCACGATCTACGTGACCAACGGAGGAACCGCCAACACTGCACCGAGTGCCAATTCTGTCGTCATGTTCGGCACCGCAGGCAACAACCTCGGCTTCTTCAGCACCGCCGCCATGGCGCCCAGTCCGTTCGGCGCGCTGGACCATCAGGGAGACCTGCTGGTCTCTGCCGGCTCCGCGAACAATGATGTGCATCGGTTCAAATTAGACGGCTCGCCGGTGGGCTTGTTCCATAATTCGGCATCGCTCAACTTCGGCGAACAATTGGACCACGCCCTCAACGGCGATGTGCTCGTTGCCGGATTCTCGTCGAACAATGTCGTGCGTCTGGATCCCAACACGGGAGCATTGATCAGCTCGTTCGCCGCCTCGGGGGCACGCGGCGTGCATCAGCTCGGTAATGGCAACATCATGTGGACCAGCGGCGCCGGCGCGTTCGTGTTCGACGTGACCAGCCAGCAAAGCACCCTGATCTATCAGGGCAGCGGCCGATATGTCGACGTGCTCAACGTCCCGGA
>JACMJD010000268.1 GCA_014380825.1 Phycisphaerae bacterium
GATTTGAGCGACATGTGACGACCCTCATTCCAATTGGATATTGCGATTTCCCAAGCACGCAACGCCGAGCGGCGCGGCTAGATATTCTATCCGCAAAGCCGCGCTCGATGCACGCAAGGCCGGAAAAACGTCGGAAGTTCGAGGCTAGTCATCGCCTTGCGGAGCCGGGCGCTGGGCCCAGTCGACCGTCATGAAGGCGCTTTGCGCGCCGAGAGTGTCCAATTGGTCGCGAACGTCCTTCCACGACTGGCGAACCTGCTTCAGGTCGTCCTGGGTTGCCAGATAATCCGCCATCGCGATCGCCGTATCGGCAAGAATGGGCTTGAGATCGTCGACGCGCTTGGTTGCGGCCTTGGCGATCGCATCGGTGGTCTGCATCGCGGCTTGGGCGCGCTGGAGCTGTGACTGCCGGAGCACAATCAGTTTCTCTTGTCGAAGATTGCGCATCTGTTCGTCGATTTCGTCGCGCTTCAACTGCTTGGCGCGAACCTCAGGCGCGTTCGCTCCGGCATTCGTCATGGAACGAATTTCCTGATCCAACGCCGAGATTCGCTCTTTGAGCCGTACTATTTGCGCGTCGTTCTCTGCCTCGGCGGCCCCCATGTCTCCGTTCTGCATTTGCGCCGCAAGCCGCTCATACTCCGCCCGCGCCGCTGTGGCCGCAGCGTCGGCAGTTCCTCGATGCGCGAGCGCATCTTTGAACTCCAAGGCGATCGCCGAAGTCCCTTCGGTCTGCTTGAGGTCGATCGCCGCCAGTCGCAAGAGCAGATTGTTCTGCCGGTCGCTCAGCTCGCGGATGCGAATCTCATACTTCGTCTTCAGGCTGGTCAGCGCCTGCGCTCGATCCAACGCCCGGCTGATCCCCAATTGTCGCTGTTGTTCCAGGTGTGTGCTCACGATGTCCATCACGATCGTGCGGGCTTCCTTCTGCGAATCGATCGGGTCGAGCCAGACCCGGATAAGCTTCGAATCGGCGATGGGCGAGGCGTGGAAATGTTTCTCCAGCCAGTGGCGCGCTTTGGTTGGATGCTTGAATGACTTGAACCAGTTCGTCTTGCGGATCTCAAGATTGGGAGAAGAAATCACGGAGTCCATGAGCGCCCGCGTCCCCAATAAGCCCGCCTGCGTGCGCTGCTCGATCTCCAAATTGGGGTAGGAGACGTAAGCATCGCAGTTCACGTTCGAACCAGAGTTTCGCGCGGGGGTCTCAACTTGAACATATCCGTACACCGCCAGCTTCGAGTTGTCGTCCTCCATCGGACCGGCGGGCCAATGCTCGACGGTCGTGCCGGCCCAGAATGAAAGCGCCATCAGGCCGAGGACCAACAGGAGCCACAGAACAACATAGATCGCAGCGACGCCGGATCGACGCATCAAAACTCCCGCGTAAGACGTGCAAGACCAAAGACGCCTCGCCGGACTGGGGATTTCATGGACGCCATCGAATATGCTTGGCGATCATCATGTCCGACGAGCCAACTTCACGTCCCCGCGGATCGACGGTTTTATGCTGGCTGCTGATCCTGGCGTCGATCGGTTGGGTGGCCGGCAATGTGTTCGTCCAGCGCCGCGCGGGGCTGGGGAAGGCAGACAACTTCCAGCTTGAGCTCAACTCACGCATCCTAATCGGCCAGAAACTGCTGCTCAAGGATCTTGGCCAGCCTGTGCAGCCAGTCGATCAGATGCTGCGAACGCTGGACGCCGCCGCGACGTCGCCAGAGCAGAAGCTTGAAGCGGCGATCGTCGCGGGAGAATTGGCGGGCGGGGAAGAAGCGCTCAAGCGATTGGAATCGCGGCGATCGGACGCGACGACTAAGCCGTCAAGCGACGCTGAACAAACGCTTGAGAAGATGTACTCCGGCCAGCTCGCAAGCGTCACGCCCGAAGAACGACGTGCACTGATCGAACATCACGGCTGGTTCGGCAAGCTCGCGCTGGTGTACGGACTTCCGGACAACGATCCCGAACGTGCGCGAATCATCAGCCCGACGAAGCGGACGCTCTTGATCATTACCGGCTTCGGGTTAAGCGTCCTGGTGCTCGTTGGCGCAGGATTGATCCTGCTCATCGTCGCGATCGTGCTGATCGCCAACGGTCGCATTCGGCCGCTGTTCAGGCCCAACGTCATGCCGAATGGACCGCCGGTGTTTCTGGAGGCGTTCGCGATTTACATCACGACATTCGTCGTGTTTAGCGAAGTGATCCATCGCGTATTCCCCCGCGGCGGTTTTGTGGGGTATCTGTTCCTCTCGCTCCTGATCCCGTTCGCGCTGATCTGGCCCACGCGGCGCGGCTTGAGCAAGCAAGAAAGCCTGCACGCCTTCGGCTGGCACTGCGGACGCGGGTTCTTCACCGAGATGGGCTGCGGCGTGGCGGGTTACATCGCGGGGCTGCCGCTGATCGCGCTGGCGTTCCTGATCACGCTGGGGTTGTCGCGATTCGCGGGCGCGTCGCCGTCGCATCCGATCATGAACGAGGTGCGCGGGGGTTGGGGAACGGTGCTGATGATTTACATGCTCGCCAGCGTGTGGGCGCCGCTGATGGAAGAAACGATGTTCCGCGGAGCGCTGTACAACCACCTGCGCGGCCGATGGAGCTGGATCGTGTCCTCGCTTGTTATCGGCCTGCTGTTCGCGCTGGTACACCCGCAGGGATGGACGACCATTCCCGCGCTGGGCATGATCGGCGTGGTGCTCGCGACGATCCGCGAATGGCGCGGATCACTCATCGGTCCGATGACCGCCCACGCGCTGAACAACGCGACCGTCACGACGCTGCTGGTATTTCTGGTTCACTAGCCCGCGCGATGATCACGCCGATTTGTCGCCCGGCTCAAACCCCAATTTCTCCTGCACGACATACAGCGGCCGCTGTTTGATCTCTTCGTAAATCCGGCCGATGTATTCGCCGAGGACCCCGACGCTGATCAATTGCACGCCGCCGAAGAACAGCATGGTCAACATCAGCGTGGTGAACCCAGTGCCATACTTATCGCGATGGCGAAGGAAGTCGATCAAGTAGAACACGCCAAGCAGAAAGGAGATGCCGGAGACGGTGAAACCCAACCACATCGACGCTCGCAGCGGCTTGTAGCTGAAGCTGACCATCCCATCCATCGCATACTTCATCAGGCGGCGAAGCGTCTGCTTCGGTTTGCCTGCGGCGCGATCCTGTCGATCGTAAAGCACGCTGGTCTGCTTAAAGCCGAGCCACGATCGAAGCCCCGGGATGAATCGATTTCGCTCGGGAAGCTTGTTGAATTCGTTGACGACCACGCGATCCATCAACCCGAAGATTCCGGCGTCGGGGGCGCTGGGCAGGTCGCTGATGCGACGGAAGATCGGATAGAACAGCTTGAACCCCACGCCGCGCGTGCCGCCTTCCGCGCGGCTGCGCCGCTCGCCAAGCACCACCTGGTGGCCTTGCTTCCACTTGGCGACCATTTCGGGAATGACCTCCGGCGGATCCTGAAGATCGCCGTCGATCAAAATCACGCAATCCCCGCGCGCATGATGAATGCCGGCGGTCACCGCGGGCTGGTGTCCGAAATTTCGCGAGAGATCGATGACCTTGATGCGCGGATCTTCGGCGTTCATCTCCCGCAGCATCTGCGGCGACGCATCGCGGCTGCCGTCGTTCACGAGCACCAGCTCCCACGAATCGCCGGTTGAGTCCAGCGACGCGGTCATCCGGCGCCGAAGCTCCGGAAGGTTCTCCTGCTCGTTAAAGATGGGTACGACCACGCTGATCAATGCCATGCGGTGACGATCTTAACCGCCGGATGCGGCGATGGCGATTCCCTCCCGCGTGTTCCACCAAAGTTCGAGCATCAACAGCGCGTACAGCCGCTGCGAATGATCGACGCGCGATTGCTCGTGCTCGTCAACCAATCGCTCGACCACTTTCATATTGAAGTGCTGTTTCGCGAACGAATCACTCGCAAACAGATGATCCCGCAACATCGGCCGCAGCTCGCCGCGGAACCATTCGCCGATCGGCACGGCGAAGCCCATCTTCTTCCGCTTGAACACGAAACCCGGTAGCTCGTGCGCGAAGGCCTCGCGGAGCATTCGCTTCGGTCCACCTTTGAGAAGCTGATCAGAAGTAAGACCCGCGGCGAATTGCACGAGCTCGTGATCCATAAATGGCGCGCGGACTTCCAGCGCGTGGAGCATGCAGGCGCGATCGACTTTCGTGAGCAGATCGTTCGGAAGATACGTGACTCGATCCGTCGCGAGCGCCGCCGTGACCGGATCACCCGTCCGAGCAAGCTCCGTCGCAAAAACATCCCCCACGCCGAGGCAAAGCGGTACGCCGCGCCGCCCCGGATCCTCCTTCAACAACTCGTGAATCGCCGCATCCCCGAAGATCCGGATGTACGAGTCATATCGCTCCGCATCACTCAATCCCACCGATTCAGCAAACCGCGCCGCTCGCGTCAGCTTCGACTTCGGATGACCTCCCGTCCACGATCTGGCGATCGTGGCTACGAAGTTCGGTAGCCCACGCAGTCTGCTCGCGAGCTGCATCGCGCGATAGCGGTCATATCCACCGAACAGTTCGTCTCCGCCGTCCCCGCTGAGCGCCACTTTCACATGCTTGCGCGTCTCTCGCGCGAGGTAATGCATCGGGATCGCGGAACTATCCGCGAACGGTTCACCTAAAACTTCGGCGAGCTTGGGAAGATCGTCAATTGCGTTTTGAGACACTCGGAACTCGTGGTGATTCGTACCGAGATGTTTCGCTACGTCACGAGCATACCTCGATTCGTCGTAACGCGCGTCGTCAAAGCTGATGGTGAAGGTGTCGACGCGTCCGGATTTGCGGGCGCACAGGGCGACGACGCTGGAGTCGATTCCACCGGAAAGGAAGACGCCGAGCGGGACGTCGGAGACAAGTTGACGGCGGACGGCGCGTTCGACCAGGGTTTTGGTTTGGGCGAGAATGCCCCCCGGCGCGGGCGCGCTCTGAGCGGCCGTGTTCGACAACGAGAAGTAGTCGCGGTAGGAGCCACTATTGTGTCGGGTCAGTGCGGTTAACCTGAGTTCCAACTGTGAACCGGTGGTCCATCCGTATCGCAGGTACCGAATGAGTTGATCGGACTGGGAAGGTTCGTGCTCGACGCGCCCGATCAACGCAGAGCGTTCGCTTGCAAACGCGATTGTCGAAGTGGAGAGGTCTTGGTTGATGAAGTGGCTGATGTATAATGGCTTCTCCCCCATCCGATCGCGCGCGAGATACAGCGATTTCTCCTGCTCGTCCCATACCGCAAACGCGAACTGGCCGATCAGGTGCTCGACGCACTTTTCGCCCCACTCCTGGTAGCTCATCAGCAACACTTCCGTGTCGCCGGTGGTGCGCCATTGGTAATCAGGACGCAGCTTCGACAGTTCAGCTTTGAGTTCGCGGAAGTTGTAGATCTCGCCGTTGAAGATCAGCGTCAGGTGGCCGATCGTGAACGGCTGCATGGCGCGCGGGTCGGGGTCGAGGATGGCTAATCGCCGGAAGGCGAATGCGACTTGCGGATGATCGGCATCGATCGGCTCGTGCTCGCGCGTGAGCAGGATTCCTTCCCCATCCGGCCCGCGGTGCGCGATTGAGGCGGACATCTTCAGCAGCATGTCGCGCGACACGCGAAACTTCTCGTCCCAACTCACCACGCCGGCGATCCCGCACATGGTCTGATCTTACACCGAATGATTTGGAACCGCAGATGCACGTGGGGTGATGTCGTCCAGAGCGGGTACTCCGCGACGGATCTGGCTTTACATGCGGCGCTGGATCCTTCGCGAGTACGCTCTGGATGACAAGTTGCTAAAAGCGAATCTTGCGGTCGTTCGGATCTTCACCGGTGTCGTACCACCGGCCTGGCTTGAGCGTAATCTTTCGCAGACCCGCGCCTTTGCAGGCCATCAGCAACTGTTTCCGCAAACCGGCCAGCAGGAGTTGGTTCAGCTCGTAGAGGTGCGATGAGCTGTCGACCAGCACGGTCAGTTGCCCACGGGCGAACGATTCGAGCGCGGTGTGTTCGAGCAGGATTTCCGGGATGAGCTGCTGCCAGGACTCGGCGATCGGCGCGAACTTGGTCTGCCGCTTCTGCACGTTCTGTTTGAAGAACGCCAGAATCTCCGGGCCCAGCGCGGGAATCTCTTTCCGCATGGGCTGCTTCACGCGTGAGAGGCGTTGCAGTTCCGGTTCGATGGGTTGTTGAAAACAAAACGACATGTCGTCCTCCATGACCCGTTCGACGAAGCGTTACTGCAAATTCACCGGCATGATCACGTACAGGAAATTCGCCCCGCCCTTGAGCAATCCCGGGCGATTCGGCGCCGTCATCTCCAGGCTGATCTCGTCGTTGTCGACGACTCGCAACGCATCGGTGAGGAACACTGGATTGAATCCAATTTCCACATCGCTGCCTTCGAACTTGCACGGGAAGTTGACCGTCGCTTCACCGCTCTCGGGGCTGCGGCTCGTCAGAACTAAACCTTTCTTGTTGAACGTCATCCGAACACCTTTGCTCTCTTCCGTCGTCAGCAACGACGCGCGACGGATCGCTGAAAGAAAGTCCGCAGTCCCGGCCTGCATTTTCTTGTCGGTGTCTTTTGGGATCACATCTTCGTAGGGCGGGAACTGTCCTTCGACCAGGTTGCTCGTCAGCGTCGCGCTGCTGGTGTGGAAGATCACCTGGTTCTCGCGCACTTGAAATCCGACGTTCTCGTCCGGGTCGTCGATCAGCTTGTCGACGAGCTGAAGCGCTTTCGTCGGGATGATCGCTTTCACGCCTTCCTTGTCGATCTTCGCACTGCTCGCCAGCTCGCCCTTAGCCATCGCCAGACGTCGGCCGTCGGTGCTGATGAGATGGACCTTCTTTGCGTTTCCCTTGCCGCCTGCGACGAGCAGCACGCCATTGAAGGCATACCGCGTGCTCTCCTTCGCCGCGGCAAAGGAGAGCACGCGCTACGCGTTCAACGGCGTGCTGCTCGTCAGCGGTGGTAAAGGCAACGCGAAGAAGATCAGCCTTGTCAGCACCGACGGCCGGCGTCTGGCGATGGCGCGTGGC
>JACMJD010000269.1 GCA_014380825.1 Phycisphaerae bacterium
CATCGTGCGCACGATGAAGCAGCGCTACACGAACCTCGAGATGGTCTTCGTTTCCAGCCGGATCTACGCGGGCTACGCAACGACCACATTGAATCCCGAACCGTACGCGTACGAATCCGGTTTCGCGGTGAAGCGCCTGGTCGCCGCTCAGATCAATCAGATGAACGGCGGCGGAATCGACCCGCTGGCGGGCGATCTCAGCTTCGGCGCGGGCGGCCCTGCGCCGCTGCTCGCGTGGGGACCGTATCTCTGGGCCAACGGCGCCACGCCGCGCAGCGATGGCCTCACCTGGGTGCCGTCCGATTTCGCCGCCGACGGCACGCATCCGTCCGCGCCGCAAGGTCGCAAGAAAGCTGCCGATGCGCTCATGCGATACATGATCAACTCGCCGATCACCAGGGATTGGTTCCTCCAGTTCAAGCAAGGCGACGCCGACACCAACGGCGTGATCGACTTCGACGACTATTCACTGATCGACAACGGCTTCAACAACCACCGCACCGGCTGGAGCAACGGCGACTTCGATTACAACGGCATCGTTGACTTTGACGACTACTCGCTGATTGACACGAACTTCAATGTGCAGTCCGCGGGTGCGCTTGCGCGCATCGCCACCGTTCCAGAACCGGTGGCACTGCTTTCGTCTATTACGATCGTCGCCACCCTGCTCAACCGTCGCTTTCGCCGACCACGTTAGCCGCAACATTTCCTCCAGAAAATTGGCACCATAAGTCGACTTTTGTCGCTTTGATCTCCTACACGAACAAAGGAATCAAATGTACATCTCGCTAAATCACAAGACGACGTTCCTGCGCCTCGCGCTTATTCCGCTCGCATCGTCGACAGCGTCGGGCGCGATTTTGGTCGGCAATCTGAGTGAGCCATATCGTTCGGCCACGCCGATTGCGAATCCGGAATACTGGAGCGCGCAATCGTTTGTCGTGGATACACAGTCGTACCCGCTGAACTGGATCGAAGCCCTCGTCGGCGAAGGGTTCGGCGGGCCCGACGTCGTCGCTGAACTGCGCATCGCCGATGAAAGCGGCGAGATGGTGCAGGGCCCTGCCGGGCTGCTCACCAACTTCGTCGCACCAGACATGGCCGGCCCGAGAAGCAATCGCCTCTTCTCGCCAGTCTCACCCGTCACGCTCCAGGCGTCGACCAAGTATTGGTTCGTCATGGGCTGCTCAAACACCGGTGGGTTCGATTGGGGCTACATCGATTCCAACGGCCAGGAAGGCACCGGCTCGATCTCGGACTTTGCCGACTCGTCGACCGGCGGTGTCGACTGGATCTATCGCGGAATCGACTTCCCGTACTTCATGCAAGTCAACGTCGGCGAGACCGGTCTGGAATGGAACTTCGACGGCGACGGCGATTGGTCGCTCGCCACGAATTGGCTCGGCGGTCCGCCCAACGCCGTCGGTGCAGCCGCGAACTTCGGCTCGGCCATCAGCGATCCGCGCACGGTTACCGTCGATTTGCCCAAGACGGTTGGCGAGATCAACTTCACCAACTTCACCAAGTACACGCTGGCCGGGCCCGGCGTGATCACGATCGAAACTGCAACCGGTCCCGGCGTGATCAAAGTCGCGCAGGGCGAACATCAGATCGACGCCCCGCTGCAACTGGCGGTCGATACGCAGATCAGAGTCATGCCGATGAACTTCGGCCTGACGATCACCGACCTGCAACCCGCGACCGTCGCCATCAACAAAATGGGCCCGGGCAAACTCACGGTGAATCAGGTGCGAACGACGGCGCTCAGCATCGACGCCGGCACGGTCACGATCATGACAAACGGAACGAACACCGGCGCGAGTCGAGTCGACACGCTCACCATCACGGGCGGCGCGACTCCAGGCTCGACGCTCGATCTGAACGACAACGATCTGGTCGTCACGAATAGCAGCTATGCCGACATCACCAGCGCGATCGCGCACGCGCGAAATGGCGGAGCATGGGGCCGTCGAGGCATCACATCATCCGCCGCGCGAGACGCCACGCCGAAGAATCAAACACTCGGCACGTTAACTGGAACTCAGTATCTGAGCCTCGGCTCAACGACCTTCGACGATTTCGAAATCACCGCCGCCGACACGCTGGTCAAGTACACCTTCTACGGCGACACCGACTTCAATGGCCTCGTCGATTTCGACGACTATTCGCGCACCGACAACGGCTTCAACAACGGCGGCACCGACTGGTTCCACGGCGATTTCGACTACAACGGCATCGTCGACTTCGACGACTACAGCGTGATAGACATGGCCTTCAACACCCAAACCGGCACACTCCGCCGCGCGATGGAATATCTCGAAGGCAGCGACCGATCGGACAAGGGAATGAACACGCCGTCATTGCAGCTCGTCCAACGACACTTCGACCAATTCGGCGACGCGTACGCCAGCAGCTTCCTGAACGCGGTGCCGGAGCCAGCTTCGTGCTCGCTCGCCGCCCTGGTATTTACGTCGATGATGAGTCGTCGTCGACATCCCGAGCGACAGCGAGGAATCTGGGGTTGAAGAGAAGCTAGGAGAATACGACGCAAGCCGGCGCCCGAGATTTCTCGCTAGCGCTCGAAATGACCGTTCCCGGCAGGGTCGAAATAGAGCAGCCTGCCCCCGATATTCGTTACACGTGACGTAATCACCACAGCCTTCCAGCGTCATCCGCGTTTGCGATTTCGCCGCCTCGCATATCTGGGCGTTGCCGCGGTCACGACAGGAACAGCCCTTCGAAATCTCGTATGTCACGATCTTGCAACCACTTACGCCCGTTCCGGCGCGCCTATCATCATCCGTTGCAATCTCGGGCGGATTCATCGATGATTCTGGGACCTTCCTGCTTCGCGCCGGCGTCGGCGCGGGATGGAGGGGACTGGGAACCGGTGTTCGTCACAACCCCCGCGATTGAGGCCCGGCCGCAGCCGGGAGTGCTTCGCACGTGAACCTCAGCATTACGCTTGAACAACCTGACAAGAAGCTAGCGCTGTTCGGCTCGTCCGACCGGCATCTGCGCATGATCCGCGAGACGTTCGGCGTGCAGATCGTCAGCCGCGATGACGAGCTGCGGATCGCCGGGGAAAAGGAGCCGGTCGGCCGCGCCGCGGCGGTGCTGGATCAGATGCAGCGCAAGCTGCGGAAGCAGGATTGGCTGAGCACCGAAGAGGTGGGGGCCGCCGTTAAAGCGGCCATGGATTCCGATCGCGCCGTCAAGGAAGGCGAGATCGACGTTTACTCCAAGGGCCACGCGATCAAGCCGAAAACCGAGGGCCAGCAGCGATATGTTGACGCGATGATGAAGAACGACCTGACGTTCTGCGTTGGCCCGGCAGGAACCGGTAAAACGTACCTCGCGGTTGCGGCCGCCGCTTCGATGCTTAAACACGGGCAGGCGAAGCGGATCGTGCTCGCCCGCCCCGCCGTCGAAGCGGGCGAACGCCTGGGCTTTCTGCCCGGCGATCTGCAAGCCAAGGTTAACCCGTATCTCCGTCCGCTGTTTGATGCACTCAATGACATGATCGACTTCGAGCAGGTGAAGCGCTTCATGGTCAACGACGTGATCGAAG
>JACMJD010000270.1 GCA_014380825.1 Phycisphaerae bacterium
ACGGCTATCAAAGGCCCCGATGGCCGCGCCGATGCGGTCGCGGTCGAGCCGTAATTTCATTTCCCGAAATCAACCAAGCGACAACGGCAGAACGTCGTCGACCAGACGCTTCTCTGCCGTGTTCTCCAGAGGCGGCAAGAAATCTCTCCGAATCGGAGGATTGTGAATCGGTACCAGCACGCGCTGACCGGTGGTGACCATCACGTTGCCGAATTGACTGGCCGCGACAACTGATATCGTGTGCGCGGTCGTGGCCATGCCAAGCAGCGCCTGGCTGTTGAGCACGACGGCCGTGGTCGCACCGACCTGCAACCAGTTCACGCCGTCGGTGCTGTAGAACGCGCTGAAGTTGTTTCCCGCTCGCTTCAATCGCAGTTGAACCGGCGCGGTGATGCCGGGAACCGTCGATGTGTTCGTCGCCCCGCCGGCGGTGAGTCGCCATTGGAATCGGACGCCGCTGGACGGCGTGACGAAAATCGCCGCGTATGCCGAGGCGGTCGACGCGTTGTTGCGGAACATCAATCCCGCCTTGGCGGCGGCGTGGGTGTTCTGAATTCCCTGCACGGTCGCGCTGATCGAATAATCGCCGATCACCGATCGCGATGCGAAGTGAAACGCATCGCCCGATCCCGCGATGTCGGCCCCCGCGCCGCTTACCGAATAGATGCCTGCGACGTAGCTCGTCGCACCTTTTTTTCCGACGTTGCCGATGTCGCCTTGCAGCCAGGGCGACGGCAGTGCACCGGTCACCCTGGTGAAGTTGAGTTTGAAGTTCGGCGATGCATCGTTGTAATCCGGTGCGGTGGAACTGCTGATGTTCAGGCTGCCGAGCGTATTGTCCCGCGCGTAGATACCGTAAGAAACCGATCCCGCCAGCCCGACGTTGGTGATATTGAGATTGCTCGCGGTCGCGGTCAGCGATTGGATGTCGCTGACACCAACGCCGCTGTAGCCGCTGTTGGTGATGTTCAGTCCGCTCAGGACGACGCCTGCAATCGGATGATTCGCCATCGCAAATTGCACCGCCGCGAGGTTCTGGCCGCCGCCGGTGCGGATCAGATCGGAGTTCGAGACGGTGGTCGTTCCGGTGAACGTGTTTGTGCCAACGGGGAATGTTCCGCTGATGAGTACGCCCGCGCCGTAGCCGATATCGCGGAAAAGACAGTTATCGATCTTGTTGCTTTGCCCCCCATAGATCGCCCCGCCGTTCGCGAGAAACGGCACCAGGCCGGTGCAATTTGAGAACGTGTTGAATCCGGGCGCGTACGTTTGTGCGATGTATGTCGCCGGCCAGATCGCGAAGCAATCATCGCCGGTGCCGCGCGCGGTGCAGTTGGTCGCCAACGAGTTTCGCATGCCCACGGAGAAGTTGATTCCATCCGCGATCACATTGCGCATCCGGCTGTCGGCCACTCTCAAGCCGTTAGAATTGACGATCCACATGCCGACTTTGGTGTGCTCGATCCAGAGATTCGAGATCGACGACCCGACGCCAAACGATCCACCGATGCCGTCGTTCGGCTCGCTGTCGTTCCGATAATTCAGCCGGCCGACGATCGCGAAGTCCTTCAAGTGAACGTTGCTGCCCGAGCCCAGAAATGCGACGCGGCGTGATGCCGTGTTGTACACCGCAGCATCGCCGACAAACGTGGTGTGCCACATGCCGGCGCCCTGAATCGTCACATCATGCAGGCCTTGGATATAACCGGTGACCTTGTACGTTCCGGCCGGCACCCAGACGTTTTTCCCCTGGCTGATCGCGGCGTTGACGGTGTTGCGGATGGCGGTGGTGTCGTCGGCGATTCCGTTGCCGACGGCGTTAAAGCTCGTGACACTGATCCAGTTTCCCGCCGGCTGCGCGAGCGGCGCGGGCGCGTTCTCCAGATCGACCAAATCAATGTCGTAGTAGGGAGCGGTGTCGACCGCGTCGCGCTGGATGCGCACGGTCGCGCCGGCGGGGATCGCAACGCCCGTCACGCGAACTTCGTCATAAAAGTTCCGCGGCGAACCATTCGACGGCGTGTTGGTAAATGGATACGCGCCGTACAGGTACGAGTACTTCGACGTCACTGCCAACCGCTGGGCGAGAACACCATTGATGTATAGGCCGAGGGTCGCGTCGATGCCGCCTCCGACTGCCGCGTCGGGAATGCTGTATCGCACGACCACGCTGTTCGCATCCGCCGCCGCCGTGAACTGGACGAAATTGCCGGTGCCGGCAAGTCGCACCGCTGACCGGCCGGACGATTCCGCCTGCACGGTGTTCTGGACAAACGACGCCCCGAGCAGCGTCGCCGAATAAGACGCGCTCTCCGCTTCGTAGGTGGTGTACGGAACCGTCGCGCCCACCGCGAGTAACGTGCGATTTTCGAGCGGCTCAACAACGCACTTCCTAGCACGGGACATATGGAACATATGGCCCGAACCATACCATTTTTATATCGCCAGTGTTATAGAAATATTGAACGGCGAGGCGTCGTCATTTTTCCTCGCCCCAGATGATTCCTCGGCCGCCGGTCGCGAAATATACGCGGCCGAAGATGCGTGGGTCGCCGCTCACGTGATCGATCCAGCCGAACTGATGCTGGTTATCGTTGATGCGCAGCCAAGTCGCGCCGGCGTCGATCGATCGAAAGATTCCCGCGACGTTGTCGACTTTGCCGGCGAGATACACGGTTGAGAAAGTCTTCCCCTCCGCGGCCTTGCCGAAGCCGAGCGAGTAGACGTCCTGCACTGCGGGAATCTTGTCGAATTTCGCGCCGCCATTCGTTGAGCGGAACAGGCCGCCGCCTTCGCGCGAGCCGAGCCACAGGTCTCCTTCGACGCGCGGCGCCGCGACCAGCGAGATCCCTCCCCCGCCGCCACCGAATCCGCCGTGCGAGTAATCGACCTTGGGCAAGTCGCGCGTCTTGATCGCGAACGTGCCCGCCCCGTCGGTGCTCACGAAGAGTTGGCCGGCGTGGGCATCGTATGCGTAGAACGTATTTGCGTTCGCGCGATCGGCGACGATCTTGCCGACGTTCTCGTTCAGCCCGGTGCTGGCGGTCCAGGTTGTTCCGTTATCGCGCGAGAAGAATGCCAGCCCGCGACGGAAGTTCCACACCAGTGTCTTGCCATCGGACGAGACCGAAATCAATCCGCTGCCCTGACCGAACCCGCCGTCGGTTTGTCCCGCCGGTAGCGCCGGCTCGGATTTGAAGGCTGTCCAGGTCAATCCCCCATCGGTTGAATACGCCCCGCGCGTCTGCTCGGGCGTGCGATCGCGAATCGTTCCCGTGCGCGCGATCACGTTCGGCGCATTCTCGGCGAACGCGATGCTCTCGCTGTTCGAGAACCGTGGCGGCGCCGTGTACTGAAGCTGCGCGACGGTTAAATCGTCATGCCGATATCCATCAATATCGCCCAGCGCGCTCAGCAGGTGCGCACCCTCCGGCGGACTGATCAAACCGATCGGCACGGTTTCTTCGAAGCCTTCATCATCAAACGTCCACTTGGTCGGCCCA
>JACMJD010000271.1 GCA_014380825.1 Phycisphaerae bacterium
AGGTGGACGAACAGGTAGAGCATCATCCCCTGACAGATCGCCAGGACGCAGATCGCGCAGATCAGCAGCACCTTCCGCGTCGCTAGCCACGCCCCCAGCGGCAAAAACGCCGGCCAGCATGAGCTGCTGTATCGGCCCAGGCCGGCGATGCCGCAAAACCACAGGAGCAGCATCAGCGCGATCGCGAACGGCGCGAGCATTCGCCAGCGCCGGCGCGTGAGAAGCAACGCTGCACCGAGGCCGGGGATGATCGAGAGCACGAGATAGAAAACGATCTCCGGTTTTCGCACGCTCGCTTGCGTGAAGAATTCGTAGACGCCCCACCAGGCAGAGCTGCCCCAGTCGCTTCGTGCGCGCATCCAGATTCGCCAGTCGCCGAATTGGGATTGGAGAAAAACGAAGTAGAAGCTCAGCATCGCCAGCGGCAGCAGCAGGCCGATGAAGTCGCGATGGAAGATCAAGCGGCGCGGATGCAGACCGCGCTCTTTGATCTGCACCGCGAGCAACGTTAGTCCGCCTAGTGCGGTGAGATGGCGCGCCAGAATTCCGATTCCCAGCACCGCGCCACCGGACAAATGTCGGCGACGCATCGCCAGCCAGATCGCGCCGGCGGTGCTGAGCATCATGATCGATTCCGGATACGCCGCCGCGTAGAAAAACGAGAACGGCCACGCGACGACGAGCGCGAGCGCCGCCGTCGCGACGCGCTCGCCGTCGAGTTCCGTGAAGATCCGATACACGACGATCAGCGCCGCAAGCGAGCAAACGTTCGCGCAGAGCACCATCGACGCGGGTATTGAAAGGCCGCTGATCCGGCTGACCCACCGCCCCATCAGCGGAAACAGCGGAAAGAAATTCGTGTCGGCCCGCTCGACGTAACCGTTCTGCGCGATGCGGATAAACCAGCCGCCATCCCATCGAGTCATCCCCTGAACGACGAGATTACTGTCAACGGGTGCCTGCGCGTTGTGTGTTGTCCGGTCGAAGTGCAGCGTCAATCCCGTGACGGAGAAGATCAAAACTCGACTGATGATGAAAATCGCGATCGGCGTGATGATCCAACGCATCGATCGGTGACGAGCGGTTTGATCTGACGAGTTCAAAGCAGCGGAACGCTAACCGCGCAGCGCGCAAAATTAAAAAATGAAAAAACTTTTGGCGATTTCGACGCCTGAATGCAGTTTTGAAAATTGCGCTGCGCGCTTAACCCGTCAGCTGCGCAACAAGCCCAGTAGTAGGGGAAGACGCTTTTATGCGCGTCGCCCGGGGGCGTGCTCTTTCACAATCGAGGTTTGTCGCAAGCGATACAGAACGAGGGTAGTGGGTCAGTTTGAAGTTTTCCCTCGAGGTAGCGCGCCGCATTCGGGACACCGCTCTGGCGAGGCCCGCAGGTCGTACCCGCAGACTAGGCACAGCCCGAGCTTCCGCCGCTTCGACTGCCGACGATAAGGCCCCACGACCCACCACGCCGGGGCGAGGGCGAAGAGCAACGCGGGGAGCCAGAGGGGGAAGCGAATCCACCCGCCACGAGTGAGGCCAGCGGAATTTTCCCAGTGATGTAAAAGGAACATCGAGCCGCGTGAATGGTGGACAGGCAAGGTCTGGTAGCTCCAACGCACCCAGCCTCTGTGGTCCTGACCGTAGTTACCCCATTCCGCGAAGACGCGTCCGCGATTGCTGCTTATTTTTATGATTTGCGTACCGGTGACGCGGGCCAAATGATCGCGGCTCCAATAGCTTCGCACCCACAACCCCAGCGTCGCCAGGGAGAGGATCAGCGACAGCACGCAGACGCTCGCGAACAGTCGGTGACGCATGACGGGTATTTTAACCAAGCAGCGCAACCAAGTCCGAAATCTCCCACACGCGATTCGCCACGCCAGCTTCCATCGCGGGCGTTACGCGAAGCGTTTGGTGGACGCGGCAGAAGTTGTAGAACATGTAGTGCAGCGCGATCGCGTGAGCGTGGTTTTCGATCTTCTAAACTGACCCACTACCAGAACGAGCCAAAATGAAACAGAATGCAACAGATTGATGCAGGCATCGCGAAATGGCAAAACAAACCCAAAGTGATGCTGGAGAAGATTTCTATCCCGTGAGGGGGCGAATTATTCGATGACCTGCACTTCGATCGTCTGACGTCCCCACTGAAGTGCTTCTTCGTGGGTGGGGAAGAAGACGTCGAGCTTGTCGCCCTTGATCGCGCCACCGCGGTCGATCACTTCAACCGGCAACGTGTTGTGGTAGCCGGGGATGACGAGCTTGGTGCCGAACGGGAGGTTCCGCGTGTCGGCGGCGACGAATCGGCCGTCGTTGTAGCTGATGTCTTTTCCGCTGGCGGTAATTCCCTGGGCGTTGGGGCCGCAGCATTTCTTGCAGGGGCAGTAGGCGGTTACCTGCATCGTGATCGTCCGAACATGCGGCAGCTTGATCGAGATGCTGGGAGTCAGCGGCGTGGCGATGTTGTGGATCAGCTCCACATTGTTATCGGACACGACCTTGGCGGTCTCGTTTTTCTTGCTCGTTTCCTTGCCCGTTTCCTTGGTTGCCGAAATGCTCGACAAGGCGAGCGTGTACGCTAGGACGGCAACCGTGCTGCGTCGGAACCACAAGGTATTGAGTGAAAGGAAACCGTTCATGGCGTTAACGATATCGCGTCCACCATCACTCGCCAGGAAGGATTAAAGTTCGTGGCCTTCCTTGGCCGAGGTGTGTGGGTTGTAAGTTCTATTCCGCGCCGTACCCGCAGTCAATCATCAAGGTCGCAGAGTTTGATTATTGGACGCTCACCGCGCAAATCTTGCGCGATGCGCCGGGCGATTTCCGTTTGGGTGGGGTGATGCGTGGTCGCGACGTGATACGTCCGGAAATGCAAGAAGCCTTCGCTCCGCGAAGGCTCCTCACCGAACCCGCTCCCCGGGTGCGGGGAGCGGGATAGTCAGATTGCGATCTACTCGCTTTCGACTTCCTCGTTGTCTACGTCTTCGCTGTCGACATCGTCGTTCTCGATATCGTTCGTCACGTCATCCGCGCTTTCGCTGAGGACGCTCGCCGGCGCGATGCGCGAGACCTTCGCCAGTTGTTGCGTCTTGCGGGCTTGCGCCTTTCGAATCCGGCGCGTGCGGCCAACCGTTTGCTGATCGACGGTCGCCTTCTTTGCCGACTGCGTGTTGGCAACTTCGACCGCGTCGGCCGCGTCGGGGGCGTACAGGTCCGCGCCGATTTCTTCGGACAAACCTTCGGCGCGCTTGTAGATTCCGCCGCAGCACATGACCTGCATGTTCGGGCACGAACCGACTTCGCGGAGGTAATCGATCAGCTTGCGGACGGCCGGGACACCGGCGGGCAGGGTGCCGAACATCACGAGCAGGTCGGGACGATATTCGCCGATGAGCTTGAGGACTTCGTCATCCGGCACACCGCCGCCGGCGAAGCGAACGGTCCAGCCGTCGCATTCGAAGAGATCGGCGCAGATCTGTCCGCCGAGCTCTTCGGGCTCATCGTCGCCGCAGAAGATCAGGACTTTCTTGTCGTTGGTTTCGGCGCGTGGCAACTGGCCGCAGAGCTGGTCGGTCATCATGCGGTTCAGTCGCGTGGCGAGGTTCAGGGCGGCGATCGCGATGCGATCATCGCGATAGAGCTGCTGAAGCAGTTCCATCGTCGGCCAGACTAGCTGAGTCAGCAGCTCGTATGGCTGAATGGAGCTGGCGATTGCGTTGTCGATCACCTTGCGGCAGGCGACGCGATCGCCGGCGAGGAGCGTTTCGAG